>JAGLQD010000408.1 GCA_023136985.1 Candidatus Sabulitectum sp.
AAGAATTTATAGCGCGACTTCTTGATCTGCAGGATTGTGACAGGGATATTGACAGATTGAGAGCCGATCTGAAATCGATTCCTGCAGAAATGAAGATCCACAGAGATGATACAGAAGGCCATGAGGCCAAGTTCCGTCTGTTCAGAGATAACCTGGAAAGCATCCGGACGAAGCAGAAGAAGTTCACAGCGGACAGACAGGATAATGTGGCAAGGGTGGCAGACTACAAGAGCAGACTTATTTCGTTGAAATCAAATACGGAATACACTGCTATGCTCAAGCAGATATCTCATGCAGAGAAGATGAATGGTCAGATCGACAGCATGATCCTTGAAGCGATGTACGAAGAGGATGAGGCTGAGCAGGTTCTTGACAGAGCGCTGAAGGAGCGGGATCGTGCGGTTAAAAGATCCACTATTCGGGAAGACAAACTCAAGGGAAAGCTCGAAGAACTTCAGAGTCAGCTTTCACAGATAGAGGCTCAAAGGTCTGAGATCGCAGAAAAAGTTGATCCTAAAAGATTGAAATTGTACGAGAAATCCAGAAGTGCAGGGCACCGTGAGGTGGTAACAGGGGTTAAAGATGGTTCCTGCGGAGGTTGTCTTACAAAGATACCTCCCCAGAAAACAGGAGAGATCAAAGGTGGAAGAACTTACACCTGTCCCCTTTGCGGCAGCTATGTCGTCTGGACTTCAGACAGTACTTACTAGTTATCAGTATCCGGCCGGGTGGGCGGTCGCGGGATTCTTGTGAGAGAATTTCGAGGAAAGTCCGGGCTCCACAGGGCAGGACGCAGGGGAAATCCCTGGTGCAGCAATGCAGGGACAGTGCCACAGAAACGATACCTGATCCGGTTTTCCGGTATCAAGGGTGAAATGCAGGCAAACCCCGTCCGGTGCAAGGCCAAATAGGAAGAACAGCCCCTTTGCGGGCTGGGGGGCGGCTCGTTCCCTCTGTTCTTCGGGTTGGCCGCTGGAGGTGTTCGGTAACGGGCACCCAAGATGGATGGCCGTCACTGTTTTATACAGTACAGGACCCGGCTTACAGCCCGACCGGATACGCTTATGGAGAAAAAAGTGAAATACAGATGGTTACCGCGCCCGGATATAAAACCGGAAGAGAACTGGTATTCCGAACCTATGGGCTTACCCGATCCTGTGGAATCTCTGGCGCAGAGACGGGGTTTCGGATCTGCTTTTGTTCGTTCAGACTACAGTGATCTGTCCCCATGGAATGATCTGCCCGGTGCGGATGCAGCATCGGATATTCTTGAAGAAGCCATCCGGAAGAACCAGTTGATCTTTGTTCACGGTGATTTTGATGCTGACGGTATTACCTCTGCATCCACCGCAGTCCGGGTAATTAAAGCCCTTGGCGGCCAGGCGGAATTTTATGTGCCATGCCGGTTTAAAGAAGGGTACGGTCTGCGAGAGACTGCAGTCAGAAAATGTATTGACAGCGGCGCAGCTGTGCTGATCACAGTTGATTGCGGAATAACCGCTTTGGAAGAGGTTTCTGCTCTTCGAGATGCCGGTGTAAAAGTGGTTATTACAGATCATCACAAGCAACTGGACGTTCTTCCTGATGCGGATGCCATTGTTGACCCGGAGCTAGCAGGTCAGGATGCAGCACCGTGGAGACACCTTTCAGGGGCAGGGGTGATTCACTTTGTACTGCGGGGTCTGGCAGCGAAGATGGGAGCAGGTGAAATACCTGAACTCGAGCCTGC
>JAGLQD010000409.1 GCA_023136985.1 Candidatus Sabulitectum sp.
TAGTAATTACTGCGGTTCATATCATCCTCGGGAATACGTTGTAAATATCCTTGCAAAGGAAAATGGATTATCTGTAGTCGAGCACGAGCCGTGTGGTTCTCTTGATACCAGACAGGACTTCTACCTTATGGTCAAACCTGAATAATCGATCCCTCTTATGTGTTCCGGTTGTCTCAGGTATTAACCTCTGGAGATAAGACATATCTCTTGCGGTTTTAGCCGCAGGTCAGTTCCTCCAGGGTATGTCTGAGTAAGCAGCATTACAGTAAACAAGGCGTTCCCCTGCGCAGCAAGGGAATAGAACACTGGCATGTGGATTTCTTTCTTGCCTGTGGATCACTTCACCTGGACGAAGCGCCTGGTGGCTTCGAACTCCCCGGCCTGCATCCTGACAAAATAGATTCCCGGGCAAAAACCTTCCAGCTGAACCATGGAATATCCGGGCTGGTAGTTAACTGAACCAGTGGAGACGGTGAGTCTGCCTGCAACATCGAAGATTGAGAGAGTCACCTGGCTGGGCTCTGGCACTCCAAAGGTAACAGTGACCGCACCGGATACAGGATTAGGCCATATGGGCAGGAACTCAAATGAACCAGGCGATTCTAATTCATCAATACCCAGAGAAACCCAGGAAACTGAGATATCCAGTAGATCGGGAGAGGTCCCCTGTTCCGATGTGGTGAGGATAGCGCGGTACTGGAAGTAGTGATCGTTCTCGTTCTCGGAAAGAATGCCTTCCAAGCTGCAGGGTGCATTCAGTGTGTCTGACCAATTTCCCATTTGAGTGTAGTCATCAGAGGCTCTGACCTGGAAGGCTACACTTGTCTGAGCAGGCGTATTATCTGTCCAGGCAAGATAGCCCCAGGATGTCATACTGCCAAGGTCCAGGATGCTTGACTCCAGAAGAGCTTCGTTCACATGGATGTTCCACCAGGTGACAGCGTTATCATAGCTTCTAGTTCCCAGGACATCTAGCCAGCCGTCGCCGTTTACATCTTCGGCATAGATGTCTGACGCCGGGTTGTACATTCCAGCATCGTATACGAGATGTTCTTCCCAGATCGTTCCCAGGCTATTTGCGTTTTCCAGCCAGATGAATTGACCATCCAGACCTGTTGTAAGAAGAATGTCGCTGTCTCCGTCCCGGTCAAGATCTTCAGAACGCGCGGTGATATAAGAGGAGTAGTCAGCTACTACATGCTTTGACCAATCTGAACCTGAACCATTTGTATTTTCCCACCAGGTAACAGCATCAGCTCCGGTTCCTGCTCCCAGAACGTCCAGATCTCCGTCCCCATCGAAGTCAACGGTATTAACACCCAGAGAACTATCGAAGTCATCATCAATGGTGAGTTCAACCCAGTTCGTCCCGAGGCCGTCGGTGTTCTCCATCCAAAGCACTTTGTTGTTGTACCATGCCGCCCCGATGAAATCAGAGTCTCCGTCCCCATCTATATCATCCGAGCAAACTCCGTAAAATCCTCCACTGCATGTGGTGGATATCTTGTGTTCGGTCCAGCTTGTTCCCTGGCCGCTGGTGTTTTCCCACCAGTAGAAGGCTCCATCATTGCTTCTCCAGTTTGCACACATAATATCCATATCACCGTCGTTATCGTAGTCACCGGAGCATGGTGGAACTGGGCGGTGGAGATCTGTATCAACAACATGTTCCGACCAGCTGGTTCCCAGGCCATCCACATTTTCATACCATGCAATGAAGTAATCTTCCGAGATCAGAACATCAGTGTCACCGTCTCCGTCGATATCTTTTGTAGAGACTTTAGCCCAGCTGACGTCTGCTATCTGGTTCTCTACCCAGCTTGTTCCCGATCCGTCGATATTCTTCCACCATGAGATGGATTCACCTCCACAAAGAACATCAGTGTTACCGTCGCCATCTATGTCATCTGCCCATACTGTAATTGGAGATGCAAATGCGGAGTCTACCATATTCTCGAAATCACCGGGTAGTATCGAGATCTGTCCTGCTGGGGAAGACCATGAGACTCCTGCACTTTCGAAAAATGTGCTATCCCATGCCGTTATGGGGCCTGCCACATCAGGGCCTCCAGACCAGTCTGTTTGTGAGGCACTGTCAGCATAAAGGAGAGCAGGCAGAAAAGCGATCAGAGCCAAAGCGGCTGAACGAAGCATAAAAATTACCTCCAATAATCAATGTATAAACTAGAGAACAGTATTACGAAGAATTTATATAGTTCGGTAGGAATCGATTCACTTCTTATTACCTAATCTATCAATCCGAGCTTACTATATAGCCATAACAACTACAGGTCAACATGAAACCAATGGATAAATGTTAGCTGTATGCAGCACGAACTGAGATTTCTTGACCCGTGTGTTCCGGGTAATGATACTGTATAATTAGAGCTGAGAGAAAGAATGGAGAATAATGACTAGAGGTCTTTACATTGCCGGAGCCGGGAAGGATGCAGGCAAGACCACCCTGTGTCTGGGATTGCTTGAAGAATTTAGAAAAACTCTTCCAAATGGCGTTTCGTTCACCAAACCACTGGGGCAGAAGACCACTCTTGTTGAAGGTGAGCAGGTAGGTCAGGATTCATGGCTTGTAGACAGGGCTTTGAATATGGGGCTTTCTCTGGACAACTCGGCACCTTTTTCTACCTCTCACGGGGCTGCTGCCCGGTACATAAAGCTGGGGGAACCTTCAGATCTTCCCGGCAGAATACGCAGAGCGTATAAAGCCCTTGGAAAAAAGGGCAGGATGGTTGTTGTGGAGGGTACAGGGCATCCTGGAGTGGGGTGTGTTTTTGATCTGTCCAACGCCAGGGTTGCAAAGATCCTGGGAACACCGGTAATACTTGTTCTTGACGGGGGAATAGGTTCTACAATTGACAGATTCAGTTTGTGTTCCTCTATGTTCTACCATCATGATGTGCCTGTGCTGGGTGTTGTTATCAACAGGATCATTCCTGCAAAGATGGATTCGGTGAAATCTCTTCTTGGGAAGTGGTTCAGTGAAAGAAACATTCCTGTATTCGGCTATATCCCTTACGAGGACAGTATAGCAAGACCTTCACTGGGGCTTATTCAGAGAGCCATAGGAGCAGAACCAATTGTAAAAATGAAAGCAGGCAGCAGTTATGTTGCAGGTCATTTGACAGCCTTCGGCTCCGCAGAAGAAACTCTGAGAATTGTTGAGAAGAATCCTTTCCGGTCACTGCTTGTTGATCATTCACGACCGGATATTCTTGATGCTCTGGTGGTTTCACGGATCTCTGGAGGTTCAGGGCCGGGAGCTGTTATTGTCTGCGGTGGTGAGCCCGATTCAAGAAGAATTGAAGCATTCAGGGCAACCGGGATCCCTCTTTTTGCCACAGGTCAGGGGCTTGAAAAATCCTCCGGTAGATTGTCACAGAAGATTTTCAAGGTGGAACCCCATGAGGAGGAGAAGATCAGGAGGATAGTTGAGCTGATATCTTCTCATGTTGATACAGCTTCAATTCTTTCGCATCTTTCCGGTGAACAGTCCGGCGACCCAGGGGAAAAGAAGCCAGGGCGTTTCAAAAGATTTCTCCGCAGGGTCTTCAAAGGCTAGGGTACTGTATGATCGGCAGATTCAGCCTCTATGGATTTCTAAAAAACCAGAAATACTATGAACCCTTTCTTCTGCTTGTTTTTCTGGAGAAAGGGCTTTCTTTCTTCCAGATAGGGTTGCTTGTGGCTTTCCGGGAGCTGGCAGTGACTCTGATGGAAGTACCAAGCGGAGCTCTTGCGGATTCTCACGGCAGAAGGCTATGCATGGCCGGTTCCATGGCTGGTTACATTGTTGCATTCCTGGTTTTTGGTTTCTCATCATCATTCTTTCTGCTGTTTCTTGCAATGTTCTTTTTTGCGATTGGTGATGCCTTCAGAACGGGAACCCATAAGGCCATGATATTCAAATGGCTTGAGAACAACGGTAGACTCAGTGAAAAGACAAAGATCTATGGAGTGACCAGATCCTGGTCGAAGACCGGTACAGCCCTTTCAAGTATCATTGCCGCTGCTCTTGTCTGGAGAACCGGTACATTTTCTACTGTGTTCTTCTTCTGTATTCCACCTTATCTGATCAATCTGGTGAATCTGCTCACCTACCCCGGTGATCTTGAGGGGGAGGATCAAGGCACTAAAACACTTCGAGACAGTATTGCAATAATGAAGGAATCTGTGACAGAGGCTGTAAAGTTCAAGCCTCTAAGGAATCTTATGGTGGAGACCATGGGCTTTCAGGGAGTTCACAAAGTTACCGGCGACTACATACAGCCTGTTATAAAAACCATGGTAATTTCAATTCCTCTGCTTGCCGGACTTCAGGGAGACAGAGGTTCAGCGGCTCTTGCAGGCGGAGTCTACTTTGTGCTTGCGGTATTGGGAATATTCGGGTCACGATTTTCCCACAGGCTTGTAACCCTCTCCGGTGGTGAAAGAGGCAGTGCAACTGTTCTCTGGTGGGTGGATCTTTTCTGTTATGCAGCTCTTGTACCCATGCTTTATGCAGGGTGGTACACTGGGGCTGTGATCGTATTTGTGATACTGGAGCTGATACAAAATCTGTGGAGACCCATGCAGGTAAGCCGGTTTGACCATGTTTCCCCGGGGAACAGGCGTGCGACAGTGCTTTCAATTGAGTCTCAGGCAAAATCGTTTTCGGCAATGATATATGCACCCCTTCTTGGCCTTGCGGTGGATACTTTCGGTTTATGGACGCTGGGAATCTCCGGTGCGGCAGTTGCCCTGATCGTGATAACTGCCCGAAATCGCCGTTTCAGAGCTATACACTGAAGCTATCTTCAGGAGTATATTCACTACATGTTTGATATTTTTAAAGAAGCAGGCTACAGCCTCTACCTGGTTGGTGGTGCAGTA
>JAGLQD010000041.1 GCA_023136985.1 Candidatus Sabulitectum sp.
TGTTAAAATCCCCTACATCGCAGGCGTACGCACCCATCAGAGCTCCATCAATATAGCTCTGATTCCAGCTGCTGTTGCTGCCGTCGTTCCTCCACCAGCAGACATCTCCGGACTGACTGGAGACACCTGCAATATCAGTCAGCCCATCCCCGTCAATATCTGCTGCTCTGATCTGTCTTGCATCAAAATTGGTGGCAATTACAGTACTGGGATTCCATCCACCTGCGTTGTTTCTGAATAAAAGTATCTCATTCTGAGAGTCGCTGGAAACAACCAGATCCCTGTATCCATTGCCATCAAAATCGGCAACGGTAATAAACCTGGGAGATCCCACATTACCAACTACATGCTTTACCCAAGCAGTGCCTAGTCCATCTACATTTTCGCTCCAGAACAGCTCTCCGGATTGGTAAGCACAACATGCAGCATCCACATCTCCGTCTAAATCTATATCCGTTGCTATAACATAAACAGGTCCATTAGCAGAGCCGATCTGATTCTCATCTCTATTAACTATAAGTTTTAACTGACCGATGGTCGTGTCCCAGTCCATATCTCCTGCTAAAGAGAACCTGTCTTGCCACTCTGTAACCGGTCCGGCAACTCCCGGCCCGCCTGCCCAGTCGGTCTGAGTCTCACTCTCCGCAAAAGCCAGCATACAAAAGCCTGAGATCAGCAGTGTTAACAATAAGAACTTCATATAATCCCCCATAAGTTATTGTGCGCGCATATACATATACAAGTATGTAGATTAAACCAAGTCAGGTCAATACCCAATATGGGTCACATCTCCCCGGGAGACTTTATTTTAAGGTAGCGGTCTCTCTCGCTGAAGATACAACCGCAGTAGGGTTGCCGATACAGCCCAGCGCTTCGCGAAAGCTCAATGGATCTTCTGTAGCTCTTTCTGAAATCTTTGTACATGAACTGGACACCATGGATCTCAGAGGCATTATCCCCTGCTTTCTGCAGAAGAACATGATTCTGGTACGGACTTACGGAAAGAGTGGATGTGAACAGCTCTATACCGGTATTAGAGGCGATCTCAGCAGTTCTTTCCATTCTGTCCGAAAAACATGAGAAACATCTGTTCTCTCCCTCCAGCAACATTCTAATATTCTTTTCCAGTGGGTATTCCTCATGGTAAATCATGGGTAATCCCACAGCAGGGGCCCATTCTTTCACTGCATCCAGTCTGCGTTTGAATTCTTTCCATGGATGTATCGAGGGATTGTAAAAATAGCCTGTTACTTCAAAACCGTCAGCTCTGAGATCTTCAAGAACAGCTGTTGCACAGGGAGCACAGCACATATGAAGAAGTATTTTCCTTATCAAAGCGGAAGCTCCTCCTGACCTGCTCTGGCAAAGCCAAGATGTCTGTAGGCATGAGCTGTAGCTACCCGGCCCCTGCTTGTGCGGTTAAGAAAACCTCTTGCAAGAAGGAAAGGTTCCACCACATCAATAAGAGTATCTCTTTCCTCATTCAGAGTGGCAGCAATGGCAGATACACCTACCGGCCCACCAGCGTACTGCTTGATAATAACATTAAGGTAGTTTCTGTCCAGCCTGTCCAGCCCGGCTTCATCTACACCGTTTATATCCATAGCCTCCACGGAGGTCTCTTCATCAATAGCATCACGGCGCATAACCTGAGCATAATCTCTGGCCCTCTTGAGAAGTCTGTTTGCTATCCTGGGTGTACCCCTTGCTCGAAATGCAATTGATTCAGAACCATCTCCGGTTATTGCTGTTGAAAGTATCCCTGCAGAGCGGGTTATTATGGTTTTCAAATCCTTTACATCGTAGAATTCCAGATGCAGCGAAAAGCCGAATCTGTCTCTTAGAGGACCGGTAATAAGCCCCGCACGGGTTGTGGCTCCAACGATGGTAAAATGGCTCAACTCCAGCTTAACTGTTCTTGCATGGGGCCCGGGATCAATTACCATGTCAATCTCAAAATCTTCCATTGCGGGATAAATGTATTCCTCTACTATCCTGGGCAATCGGTGTATCTCATCAATGAAGAGAACATCTCCCCTTTTCAGATTGGTTAATATGCCAACAAGATCCGCAGGCCTTTCAAGAGCCGGGCCTGAAGTGCAGACTATATCAGCTTCCATTTCCTCTGCTATTACATAAGCAAGCGTTGTTTTCCCAAGCCCCGGCGGGCCGTGAAAAAGCAGGTGGTCCAACGGCTCTCCACGCTCTTTCGCCGCCTGCACAGCAATTTTCAGGTTATCTATGAGTTCCCGTTGGCCTATGTATTCAGCAAAACTCTTTGGTCTGAGACTGGTAAAATCTCTTTCTTCCACCTCGCTGATGCTGTCTGCTCTTACAATGGATTCCAGTGCCATATTAACATCAGCTCCTTATTTTCATTGCAGCCCTGACCAAAGCTGATGGGGAGACATCAGATCCCACTTCATCAACAGCTGCATTTATCAGGGAGACAGCTTCAGAAGAAGGAATTCCAAGTTGCTCTAGAATAGCCCGGGCATCTACAGAGCTGGCTGAAACAGCAGGTTCAGAGGTAACAAAACTTGACTTTGACATTACATCCTGCAGTTTGGCAACGATCTGCTTCGCTCGTGAATTGCCTATACCAGGTAGAGATTTCAGTACCTTTATGTCACCGGTTGCAATTGCAGAGGCAAGTTCTGACGGTGGAATCACCATGGCCTTAGCTGCAGCCCTTACCCCCACACCGGATACACTTATGAATTTTGTAAAAAAATCTCTGTCTGAAATGCTGGGGAAAGCTACTGCAAGTGGAACGCCCTTGTTTCCCTCATTAACAATCTGAAAAAGAAGGAAGAAAAGGGATTCATCTCCAACGGAAACATACCGAAGGAAATATCCAGGAGCCAGAAGACGAACAGTTATCGGACCTGTTTCAAGAAGAATGTAGGATTTGTCCGTTCCTGTGACCAAGCCTCTGATACTTTCAAGCATATCGCTCCGCTTCGTAGAGAGCAATGGCCACTGCAAGGGCATCACTCACATCAAGTGGTTTCAGTTCACTCCGGATACCGAAAATACGGCATACCATCCCATTTACCTGCTGCTTGCTGGCCCGCCCGTTACCGGTTACCGCCTTCTTAACCCTGCTTGCAGGCAGCGACTCCACTCTTATCCCCTTCAATCCCGCAGCAAGACAAAGCACACCACGGGCATGCCCCATGATAATAGCAGTTGCAGGGTGACGGTAATGGGAATATATCTTTTCCATTCCCATCACATCAGGAGAATACTTCTGAATAACCTCAGCAAGCCCTCTGTACAACTCTGCAAGCCTGGGAGTAAGAGGATCCGATGCTTTTGATCTGATGGTTCCTGCATCCAGTAACTTTATGGTACCCGAGCTAGCTGAGATTACTCCGAATCCGGTGATATTCAATCCGGGATCAATTCCAAGAATTATCTTTTCAGCCAACTACTCTTCCATATCAAAGTTCGAGAAAAGAGCCTGAACATCGTCCAGATCCTCAAGAGCTTCAAGAAGCTTCATGGTTCTTATGGCCACCTTGCCGGTGAGAAGAACCGTGTTGGCCGGAACCTTTGTTACCTCAGAAGAAACTACATTTATTCCAGCAGACTCCAAAGCTTCCTTTACTGCAAAAACATCATCAGGCCCAGTAGACGCTATAATGGTATCCTCAATAACGGCAACATCTTCAAGACCCGCTTCAAGACCGGCTTCAAGAACCTCGTCCTCTGTATGAGTTGTTCCATCGATACAGATCTGCCCCTGCTTACTGAAAAGGTAGGCTACACTGTTCTTTGAACCCAGGCTGCCTCCTCCTTTTGTAAGAGAATGACGGATCTCTGCAGCTGCACGGTTCTTGTTGTCTGTTAAAACTTCTATAATTATGGCAACTCCGCCTGGTCCATAAGCCTCGTAGAGCATTTCTTCATATGTAACACCCTCAAGTTCACCTGTTCCGCGCTTGATAGCCCTCTCAATATTATCATTGGGCATATTCTGCCCTTTGGCACTGTCAACGGCCACACGCAGTCTTGGATTCATGTCTGCATCACCACCGCCTGCACGGGCTGCTACCGAAATTTCCTTTACCAGGCGGCTGAATATCTTGCCACGGGCTGCGTCTGCTTTGCCCTTCTTGTGTTTGATCGTGCTCCATTTATTGTGTCCGGACATCTATGTCTCCTTCATGTATGAGTTTTTCCGATGATGCTACCTTAGGACAGAAATGGCATTAGGTCAAGTTCTACTGCCATGGTAGTCAACAATTCCATCCCATCCAGCCACCGATCTTCTGAAAAATGACACACCAGTTTCAGCAATTACCACTTTTTCAACTTCCTGAAAACAGGGCAGAATTACAAGAACGGGAATCACAGACGAGAGAACGATCTCTATTTCAGCAAGCCAGTCCGACTTTTCAGTTTCCTGACCAACAGCAACACACCTTGCAAGTACCGCCGCATCGTTCAGCGAAATTGTTCCACCGCAGATGTCCGGCAGCTGGCCTTCTCTGCCAGTTACATCAGGAAGACTATCGATCTGCCTTGAAAGACTAACGCCTATACCGGGCAGACCGTCTACAGGAAAAGCAGGAAAAAGAAAAGTTCTTTTATCCAGCTGCCCTCCCGTCTCACTCTTCTTGGAGGACAAAACACCCTCTTCGTACCTGCTGCCGAATTGAATCATAGTTGCTGTGAATTCATTTCGAACGGTTCTCTTCAGAACATGTACAGAAGCTCTCACCATCCAGAAAGGAAGAGGCAGACGGGAATCTGCAGATGCCCTGCACTGAACCTGTACTGGTTCAAGACCGGTTTCACCAAGAACCCAACCTTTGCCGCAGTTGCTGCAGAAAAACAATTTGTCCTGCCCCAGTCCGGAAAGAGTGGCTCTGCAGTGTGAACAGACAAGTCTTGTAATTCTCATATCAAACTGTCCATTCCAGCATTCTTCTCTGCAAGTTTCAGGAATCTTAAGGAAACAGCGCCCAGACCATAAACTGAGAGTACAACAAACATAAGCACAGATCCTATCCTCAAAATACCGGAAAAAAACAATAATATCAGAATAGGAATAAGACCGGCCCATACACTTCCCAGGATCCGACAGACCTTTCTCCAATGGGCAGAATCAGGCGGAAAAGCCCCCCTGAGTATCTTACCGGAACAGCCGTCAACAACAATTCTGTACGTTTTCTCCGCAAGAACATACTCGACGACCCACAGAGGGTAATGCACCAGTTTTTCTCTGGAACCAGTAACAGCCAGATACATGGATCGCTGCTCAAGACCAACTCCTACTCCACCGCATATTCGCTGGATATACCTGTCTGCTTCCTCTTTAGCCTGATTAATAGAACCTGCCGGGTCAACAACATGAGCCTCTGACGGAAGCTTCCCTGAATCAAAAACTGTCAAAGGCAATCTGG
>JAGLQD010000410.1 GCA_023136985.1 Candidatus Sabulitectum sp.
CTCCTCACCACCGTAGCGTACAAGCATATCAACATCCCTGAGGGCTCCACTCATGGCCTGGGTAAGCTTCTGTAACAGAATGTTACCCATGGGATGTCCGAAAGAATCATTGTAGTGCTTAAAATCATCTATATCCATCATTATTAAAGAGAAAGAGTATTCGTACCGGTCAGCTCGCTCAAATTCCTCAGGATAGCGTTCCTCAAAGAATGTCATGTTGTAAAGACCTGTGAGCCTGTCCCGGCGAGCCAGCTTAATAAGCTCTGTCTGTTGAAGAGCCGTCTCCAGCACGCCTGACGTGAACCCAACAAGGTTATTCAGCCTCCTGATATCATCTACAAGGAATCTGTTGAGCTGAGTGCTTTCAAGATCAATTACCCCGACAACCCTTCCGCGACTGAGCATGGGTATTGCCAATTCACTCCGTATATCAGGTAGTGTAGCCATGAAAATACCGGATTGAAGAACATCCGGGATGTTAATGGTTCGCCCGGTTCTTACTGCTTCAGAAAGAACGCTCGACTCCGATGAATTCTCTGTTACCTGAACTACTGCCCCCACAGGAATTGCCATATCTCCGTATCCTGAACCTGAACCTGAAACAGCATGAACGATCAATTTCTCCGGTACTATTGATGATGATACTTCCGAAGCGGCAAGAATAGAAATGGCTTCATCCGGATAAAAAGATTCAAGGGTTCTAAGAAGTGTCCTGCATATTTCTCCAGGATCTACAAGAGAAGTAAGATCAGCAGCAAGTGAAGCGATAGCATCAGTTTCAAATTCAAGAAGTTTAATCTTCTTTTCCAGGTTACCGCGTATTGAGCAATCGGAAACCAGTAGGGTCATACCCCCGGATTTCCTGTGCATTAAAGAAAGCTCTACACGGTCTCCAGTGCTAATGGAGGTGGTAGATACCAATACATCACGCTTTTCCAATCCAGCATTCAATACTACTTCACGAGGCTCCACAGGAATAAAATCCAGAATATTACTCAAAGAAGCTCCAGGGGAAACACTTCCAGTAACAGGAATGGTGCCGGGCTCTCCATGGATCTCCTCCATCAGACCTGGCTCTGATAGAGAAATCACCTTGCACGACAGTTTGTTAAGGAATTGCCCGAACATGCTTTTAAACGTTTCAAGCCGGCCCTGCGCATCAATGTATCTTATGAACAGCGACAATTCTCCTGCAAGCATTTTTAACACCTGCAGGCTACTGTCTGATGGCAGCTTTCTGGAAATACCATTGTCACATCTGATAATGCCGAATACTTTACTGCCTGCTTTTATAGGAGTATCAACATATGTAACACTCCCAACCCAGGTTTCTCTGTTATCCCTGAATGCCGGTTCCCATGATGCTACCTGAATGCCTTCTGTTACTGCCAGATCCACCGGCAGGTGTCCAACCATTCCGGAAAGGTGTATAGCTTCCCCTGTTATCCCTCTTCCCCTGAACGCCACGGCCTCCACAGTTGTACCTGCATTGTCAAGAAGACCAACCCAGACCCTCTGAAAACCAAGTCCTCCAAGAACAGCAAGTACTACCTTTCTGCATGCTTCCGGAATAGAAGTGACACAGCAGAGATCCGAAGAAAGAGTAACCACAGTCTCTATGGATTCCAGAGAATCTTCAAGACTGTCAGCAGTTACATGCATAATTCTTTCATGGGAGATGTTAAAACTGGAGTGAATACTGGATGCTCTTACAGAGCTGATGCAGGAGTTTATCAGTTTGATTATTTCAGTGAATGGCGTGGAATAATCGATGACATCCACAGCTGAAGCACTCAGGGCTTTCCTTCTAATTCGAGGATTAATGTCTGGAACGCTGATGATCACAGGCATTTCCTCTCTGGAATAGACTGTGCTCAGGAATCTGCAAACTTTTATTCCATCCATTCCAGCAAGAACCTGTCCGCACAAGACACATCTTGGCTTCAGAGAAAACGCTGCTGTTACTGCGTCCAGCCCGTTTGTCACCGTTTTTACAGAGAGGCCCTCCCGAAGAAGAGCCTCCTCTGTAACTGCTGAAAGAGCAGGGCTACCCATGGCAAGGAGTACATCTATCCTTTTCACAGGTATCGTCCTGCAGCTTTAATGCTACTCGGCTTCCAGAACTGCCTGAGCAGCTGCAAGCCTGGCAACAGGAACTCTGTAAGGAGAGCATGATACATAATCAAGCCCCACAGAGTTGAAGAATTTTATGGAAGCGGGATCGCCGCCATGCTCACCGCAAACCCCAAGCTTTAGACCCGGTTTGGCTTTTCTTCCAAGATCAACGGCGATCTCCACCAGCCGACCCACGCCGGGGATATCAAGCGATGCAAATGGATCTCTTTCATAGATGCCCATTTTGACATATTCCCCAAGGAATTTGCCTGCGTCATCCCTTGAGAATCCGCAGCACATCTGGGTAAGATCATTTGTTCCAAAACTGAAGAAGTCAGCTTTCGCAGCAACCTGATCCGCAGTAATCGCAGCTCTGGGTATCTCGATCATTGTACCGATCTGGTACTTGATATAGTCGCTGGCTTTTCCCTGCTCCGACAGAACTTTATCCACAACCTTCTGTGCCATTTCCCTGGCTAAAGAAAGTTCTTTAACATTTCCCACAAGTGGGATCATTATCTCGGGGAGAACTGTAATACCCTCATCTGCAACCTTAACCGCAGCCTCCATAATAGATCTTACCTGCATATCTGCAACTTCAGGATATATAAGACCCAGTCGACATCCTCGATGACCCATCATGGGGTTAAACTCGTGAAGAGATTCAACCTTGAGAGCCACAGTTTCTGCAGAAACTCCCATAACCTCCGCCATCTCTGCATGTCCGTCACTGTCGTGAGGAAGGAATTCGTGAAGAGGTGGATCAAGAAGCCTGATATTGCACGGGCGGCCGTTAAGAGCACGGAAAATACCTTCGAAATCACCTCTCTGAAGAGGAAGCAACTCGGAGATTGCCTCATTGTATCTGGCAAGAGGAACCTGAAGCTCAGCCTTAAGAGCCGTCACATCGCCTGTGCCTGATTCAATCTTTTCCTGAATCTTCTTCACATCGTCAGCTACAAGAATAAGCTTTCTGAAGGGAATAATTCTGTCTCCCTCAAAGAACATGTGCTCAGTACGGCA
>JAGLQD010000411.1 GCA_023136985.1 Candidatus Sabulitectum sp.
ATCATGGGAATCAATGGAGACCATGATCTCATTCGTGGAACAGAACAACAGTGATTTTGCAGGTTTCAGCCGCAGGGTAGCAGCTACAGCAACCAAACTCTGCAAAGCACTCAAGGTTGATCAATGGTACGAGGATTGCATGCATCTGGCTGGTTTACTTCACATGGTCTCGCCTCATGAAAAAAGCGAAGAAAAATACTTTGAGCTTCCCCTTGCCCTTCCGGAGATAACCAGACAGGCACTGGCGGGAATCAAAGAGCACTGGAGCGGAACAGGGCTGTCTGGAACAGCAGGCGAAGAAATCCCTCTGCCTGCAAGAATCCTGGCTGTGAGTATCGCCTGGGAAAAGGCCATGAACTCTGGAACGGAAATGGCCATAAGAGACATGAATATGAGGGCGGGAACCCTTCATGATCCCCGCCTTGCAGAACTGGTAATTCAGCTGAACAGCTGACCATGGATCAGTGATCTATGGTGAGCATTCCCTCGCTGTAACCGGTGAACTGGTCATCCACCACCGGATCGGACAATATTCCGTAGATGTAATAAGTACCCTCTGGAACTGAACTGCAGTCCCATGTCCATGTGGTTGTATAGTCAGTACACACCACATCCTCTACGATAAGGACAAGACCGGAAGATGGTTCAGTATCTGTATCGTAATACAGATCCATCGTTCTTCCGCCTGGCCCAACTGAATTCCACTTCAACTGGTAACTTGTATTCGCTGTTGCCCCGGGAGGTGGTGGCGCTGTAATGCTGAACCACAAATACTCGTGATAGATCTGAAGAAGACCATCACTGTAATCTGTGAAGGTTCCTGCAGGATTTTCCATCTCCGCATAAATGTAGTAATATCCAGCAGGTATCGAGCTGCAATCCCAGGTGTAGTGGTATTCATCCCAAACTATATCAGAAGCTATAGAAACCAGGCCGGAAGAAGGTATAGTGTCTGTGTCATAATACACATCAACAGTTCCAGTTCCGGACTGACTTGCAGCTGCCCACTGAATATTGTAACTGTCCATGGCTTGTGCTCCCCAGGACGGAGGAGACGTGACCATAAGGTAATTGTATTCGTGACTGACAAGAACAGTGCCTTCGCTGTAGTCCTGAGCATATTCATCGGTGCCCGGCTGCGGTGTTCCGTCTGCGGGGTCATAGATAATTCCGTAAACAAAATACTCACCGGCACCAACAACAAGCGTGTTCCATTCGTGTGAGCCTGTATCCGATAACCCCGCGGCGATAAGGGTCATATAAGATGGATCAGTGTCTTCATCGTAATAGAGATCAATCAGACATCCGGAAGCACCTGACGCAGACCATTCCACAAGATAGCTTGCATCAGCTGGTTCACCGGGACTGGATGGTGCATCTATGTTTATGGAATAACCTGAGTGATCCACTGTAAGAACTCCATCACTCCAGTCACTTCCGGAACCTTTTTCGCCCATTCGAGGATTTCTTGAATCACTCACCACGCCGTATACGTAATAATCTCCTTCCGGTACACTGCCACAGGGCCAGTTGTACTGACCACTATTCAATATCCCGGTGGTTATTGCGTAAACAGTTCCGCCTGGCTGGGAACTCACACCGTAATAGAGGGAAACATAGGCTGAACCAGGTGCATCAGTCTGCCACTGTAAAAGATACTCCTCGTTGGCAGTAGCGCCTGAAGCCGGGGGAGTAATCATTGTGAAGCTGTATTCCTCCTGGTGATAAATGGTCAGCTGACCAGCGCTCCAGTCTGATCCCATGCCCCGGGAGCCAAGAACAGCATAGATGTACCAGCTGCCTTCCTCAATAGTACTGCAGTTCCAGTTGTAGGAAGTTCCAACAGGCGGTTCAATCGAAACCAGAGGAAAGAGTTCACTGCCGGTGGTATCAGCAGAGTAGAAAAGGGTTACAGCCTCAGAAGAGGGGGCATCAGTTTCCCAGACGATCTGATAGCTTTCATCCGCTGTGGCACCTGAAACCGGCGGCTCCGTAACTTCAATTGAATACTGGCCAGTATGGGCAATTGTCAGAGTTCCATTGCTGTAATCGGTTACAACAGTACCCTTTGACCCGGTATGAAGCAGAGTAAGAACTCTTTCAGACCGGGACATTGGAGTGGATGTTTCCAGAACTCCATAGATGTAGTACGAACCCTCCGGGACAGCTGAACAATCCCACGAGTAGTAACCGTCGTCAAAGATATCCATCTCTATTTCCACAAGACCGGAAGAAGGATTCTCATCAGTATCGTAGTAAAGGTCTACAGTTGAATTCAGAGGAGCAGTACTCTCCCACTGAATTGTATAGATGTTGTCAGCCTGAGCCCCTGCAGCCGGTGGCTTTGTTATGTAGAAATCGGGGGTTAATCCGCCATGATCAACGGCCAGTATGCCCGAGCTGTAGTCAAAGTTGGTCTGGGTACTGTCTTCTATGGTTGCATAAACATAGTAGTATCCCTCGGCGAACAATGAACAGTCCCATACAAATTCACCGGAGTCATCCAGATCAACTGCTAACTCAACAAGCCCGGAGGATGGATCGGTGTCTGTATCAACATAGATATTGACAATTCCACTTGAGTACCCGGATGAAACCCATTCAACAGTGAATGATGTATCTGCGCTTGCACCTTCCGCAGGCGGAGTGGTCACGGTAATTGCAGGGTCTCCACTTGAATGATCCACAGACAAGGTTCCGTCAGACCAGTCGAAACCGGTGGAAGAACCACTGGTAATTATGGCCCTGACAAAAAATTCCCCGTCGGGGACTCCTGCAAGGTCCCATGAGTATGAGCCTGAAGCAGAAAGTCCAGAGGCTATGGATCGTTGTCCATCAGGTCCGGCCACATCATTGTAGAAAAGAGACACAGTACCGCTTGATGAAGAAGACCATGTTACGGTGTAGTTATCCACTGCAGAAGCCCCTTCTGCAGGAGGAGCAGTAACAGTGATGTTAAGTGCATCAGACGGTCCGCTTGAATCATCCCCGCAGGACACAGCGAAAAGAATAAGCAGACCTGTGAGCATCAGTTTCTTCAAATTCATTAATGACCCTCCAGAAGTCTTCGTGGATCCGGAACATACAATGGAGCAACCCTGTATTGACCATGGTAGGGTGCAGCTCCAGGAGCAAATGGCTTACCTCTTACAGATTCAACAGGGCGTGCTCCACTCTCTCCGTCCACTACTGCTGTTCCATCAAACATGTCAGGAAGCCATGTTTCTGTGGTAAAACATCTTATGTCATCCAGGTTCCATCCGGCAGCGGTGTTGGATCCATCGCTGGTCATCCTCCATCGGAAAAGCACGGTATTATTGGCAGGCCAGACAAAACCGGCTGGGAGATTATCCAGTCTGTATCTGAATGTGGTAAACCCTGTTGAAGAACCGTGAAACTCACAGAGTTCGAACCAGGAAGCCGGTGCCACCTCGGAGAACGGGGCTACCTCAAGGCGGGCATAATCGTAGTTCAGTTCAGTCCCGGGAGAAGCTATGAATTCAATGTACGAGTAGATTCCTGCACCTGTGTCGTTGTCAAAGCACACTGGAGGAGAGAGAAGGAAGTTGTTCTGGTTGTTCTCGTACTCTCGATCCCATGGGCTGACAAGTGACATATCGTTACCTGCCCAGTATGAGCCGTTGGGCGTCCAGGTTGGATCCGGAGCGCCGCTGTTGCTGTACGCGAACCAGTCAAACCCTCCACCGTTCATATCAACCTGGGGCCAGTCGGCACCTGCTCTGCTTCGGCAGTAATCAACCTGCCATCCACCATGAGACTCTCCTGCTGTTCCGTAGTTAAATCTGAGAAGTACTGTATCACCGGCATAGTCAGTGATATCGAAAACAGCAAAATCATACGAACTCGGCCCGGTTGAACCCCATCCGTAATTTTGTCCTGTCCACCCGGGTTGTCCACCGAGAGAAGCAACTGCATTGGTGTAGTAGCCAAAATAGGGAGCTACAAGATCCCAGGTAGCTCCATTGTCACCACTGATCAACACATTGCATCCACCACCGGCGTTTCCAAAGTCGTATTTGTGGAAGAATGCTATTGCGATACGCTCGCCTGTGGAGAAAGAAGTGAGATCGATCTCCGGGCTCTGCAGCCAGGCTCTTGTTGGAGTGGTATTGTAGTTTGCTGTTCCCCCTACAGAGTAGTACCAGTCTCCTTTGTAAGCGTCAGCCTGATTGTCCACAGCGATCCACTGGTCCTCGGTGTAACCGGGCCAGACACCGTGAGTCCACCCTGCCATGCCGAAGTTCCTGGCATCTATGTAGATGGCATCAAAGAGAATACCGTTGAGGTCAAACGGATGGAGGTTTTTGGAGCAGAAGCCGATCTGGAAGTCATTTGAGAATGGAATTCCCGCTGAAGCAGCTTCTGCAGTAAGGTCAATGATGGCTTCTTCCCATGCCTGGAACAAGCTTGGAGCCTGAAGCATTCTGTTGGACAGGTCCCATGAATCCGCTATATTCTCGACTATTCTCACATTGTCGATGCTGATTCCATCCATGCCAACAGCTGAGGTAGTAGGGTCATTATCCTCCTGGGCAAAAACAATCCGGAAATCAGACCAGTCATATCCCGCAGGGGCAAGCTGATCAAGATCGACCTCTCTGGTTATCCATGATCCATTGGGGAAGGAACCTGGATTAAGATCAACATGGGCAACAGGGTCACCCTGGATTGACCCGGACATAATGCCTATAAAATCGCCTGTGCTGGTTTCGTCTCCACGATCGGTAAAGTCGTACTGAAGCCATACATCACTGCTGCCTGAGTACGCTGACAGATCGTAGCTTTTCATCACCCTGCATTCATTGGCTCCCCCGTTTCTCCGGGAATCCATATTAAGATAATTTCCGTCGGTGGGATAATCCTGGGAAACTACTATCCTGCCAAGAGCATTTGTCCAGTAGGTCCAGTCTTTGTTGTCTCTGTTTGAAAAACCGGAAAATCCCTCAATGTCAATCTCTATGGTATCACCTGCAGAAAAGATCGGCAGAAAAACACCATCTTCATAATCAAGACCATCATTTGCTTCACGCCAATTGAATCGTAATCTGAGGTCAGTATCGGTATAATCACTAATATCAACAGTCCAAATGGCCATGTTTGTACTGACGCCTGATTTCCAGCAGTCTGTAACAAGGCAATTGCTTGCCTCATAAGCTATTGATGCATCATTCAATCTTTGTACTCTTCCATAGCCGGGATCGCTTAACCATGTCTCCCAGTTGTTTGTCCAGCTGGCAATTGATTCAAAATCTTCTTGAATCACAGGTTCCCAGACAAACCCACCCTCCATGTCATCTTCGAAGACGAATCCGGGATGGTTTTCAAAATCTTCCTCGAACTTGTACTCTGTCCAACGACCAAGGAGTCCGCCGGATTCTTCGTAGATGTCCTTGTAGTCACTGAGAGAAAGACCTGCAAGTTCAAGGTTGTAAGGTGTTGAATACCCATTGTATTCCATACCTGAAGCCATTGTAATGGTGAAGTAGATCGTCCTGACTGAAGACAGGTCAACCGCAGTCTCACCAAAAGCATCAGTATAGGAGAAGGTAATTTCAGCATCTCTGACAGGCAGAACAAGATCATCGCCGTTTCCATCGGTAACGGTGATCGAACCCTGAGAGTTTGCGATGGTGATCACATCCTCCAAGCCGCCTGTACCGGGATCCCTCACATTGGAAACAAATGTAAACCGTTGAGGATCTGCCTCCCGGACCGGATCTTCAATTCTGAAAAGGTCACCTGGATATGCTGCATTCTCAAGAAGCGACTCTATCCCGGAGGCAGCCAGATTTGCAATACTCCCCTCCTGTGAATGCTCCGTAGCAGCATCTGCCGCCTGGGAACCCCCTCTTAGAAAAACGAAAGCAGCTGCAAAGATCACTCCGATCAGAACAACGGCCATCACAATCTCTACCAGGGTAAAACCCTTTGTAGTTCTCATGGCTTTCTCCTCTCTTCAATATGTTTCTTTATCAAAATCTATCATCTTCTATGTTGTAATCCTCCATCTCAGGAGGGTCTATTATCCAGCTGTATATGTTCCATCTTCTCAACATGGGGAAGTAAGGCGGATGCTGCACTCCAAGCCCCTGGTCCCAGCTGTTTCCCAACTGGTAACCACTGTTTCCTGAAGAAAGTCTACCCATGGTTCTTTCCACGAGGCTGCCAGCAACAGTTAACCTGGTCTGCTCCGTGGGAGAGTATGGAACCAGGGCTTTAAGAGAACCGGAAGGTGCCGCCAGACAGGCTCTAACGAGAAATGCTCTGTCGGTCTCAATTTCCCACCTGCCGGGCCAGTCACTGCCGCCTGTCTCATCAGGATCTGCAGGAATAACAATATCACCAAGAGCCACAAGACCAAGCGGTCCGCCGGAGCCCACAACTCCTCCATCTATTCCTCCACCCAGTGCCAGATCGTGGGTAGCTATTATTGTCATGGGATGATCGGGTCTTCTAATAGTCTTGACCATCACAGAAGAAAATCCGTTCCGGACAATGATCAAATTGATACCTTCAAGGTCAGCTGTTCTTTCAGGGGTATTCTGATTTGCCTTAAACAAAAGTCTTCCCCCTTCCACAAGAATTCTTTCAGCACTAATGCGAAGAATATCACTCTGACCTGAATGTGAACCTGAAACAAAACTTCGGAAATGCTCTGCCATATGCTCGAAGTCAATTTCAGATGAAGTGGTCTGCCAGTATGGGCTTCCCTGTCTGTGACGGGTAAAAGGCCGTACCCATATTGAGCTTCCTGCCGGGTGTGGAATATCAGAGATACCCGCTCCTGCAAACCTGAAACCACCCCGGGAAGTGGTGGAGATCATGGAAACATATGGATCTTCCGTGGAGTCTGGTGAATAGCTGCTGAAATTAATAATTCCGTTGGAGTGAACAGGGCCATCCACTACCCTTCCATCAACAAAATAACCCTCCGGTATCCCATCTTCCGTAAGCAATGCATAGCTTGAGGGGAATGCTGGAGCGGCTTTCATGTTAATATCTCTGGTTACATCACCTGAAATACCTCTGGAACGAATTTCAACTGCTCTGTTGCTGCAAAGACCTGTTGACCAGTTCACCGGATCAATTACTACGAAGAATTTTCCATAATCCGGTAACCCGATCCACCCTGAACTGTCTCCTTCCATTGAAAGAACAAAAGGATCACCGTCTGCAGGAACAGATTCCAGTGAAGACAGATGGTGAAGAGCAAGAGCTGTTCCAGCTTCAGCGGCAGTTGCAGCGCGTATCCTGTTCATCTTAAAGATAACTGTGCGGGCATTCATCTGAGAATAGGTGTATACCACGCCTGTAAGAATAAACAGCACAGCAGCAACCACCACAACCATGGCCAGTGCACTTCCTCTTTCACGCCTCACAAAAACACTCCATTCCCCATGGGTTTAATACGGCGGGAAAGGACCATCGTGAACATCATTGGCGTTCAAGTTCGGCAGATCCTCCCACATTGTCGTGTTCCAGTTTGCAGTTGTGGGAAAGAAGGGAGGATGCATGTAAAGAAGCCTGGGATCAAAGTAAACCGCCATGTTGAAGCCCGCGGAACCAGTGCCGGTGTAGCCCTCATTCTGTATCATATAGCCACCGATTATCTGGAATTCACAGACAGGAATCGGTTCCCAGTGTTTCTCTGCTCTAAGAACACCTTCCAGAGCAAGCAGAACTGCGGAATAGGATAAGGTATCATCAGTGCAGATCTGAAATTGCTCGGGCCCCCACTCCACTTGAGTGCTATCCGGATCATCTGCGATGATCATATTACCCTGCACAGACAAAAGCCCGAGAAGATTCTCGTTGTCCGGGTCCTGCGGATCAGGGTTTCTGTAAAACAACGGACCGGACATGTAGATCGAGCCAATGGTTCCGATTGTAAGAGCCATATCGAGCCCCTGATCCTGGTCCTGGTGACCTCTGAGATAGAAATACTCACTGATACTATTATCGATCCACACAACGGGATTAGTCAGCCCACCCAGAGGGTATGCAACAGGCGTCGCCAATGGAGCAGTCATTACAAAAAGGGTATCACCCTTAAGAGACAGTCTTGATCCACTGGGTACCTCTGCCGTTCCGAGAGAAAGCCCGCCTGAGACAGCGGCGTTCTTGACCCCTTCCCAGTCCAGCTCGGCTGCCCCGAATGGAATGGGCTCCACTCCCAGATCAAAGTAGGGAGGTCCCAGGATCAGCCTGTTGTACGGCCGCATTTGAAGCTTCCCAATGGCCGGTGTAGTAGCGTCAGTCTTTGCTGGACCGTAAGCATAGTAATCGGATGTAAGCTCAAAACTGTAGAAAAACACATCATTATTACTGGTAAAATCCACGCTTTGTACCCAGACCGGCCCGTTGGCATAGAACGGTCCGTCAAATCTGTAACCGTCTCCATAGTATCCCTCGAGATCCGGATTGTCCATGAAGACCGAGAACCTGGCCAGATTCTGCGGCATGACGATTGTAGCCATGCCGTATGTTTCAAGTGTGCTTCCGGAAACATTGGCAACACATCTTATCAGGAATGCATTAGCCATGATAATGCTTGAGTTGTGGTTGTTCGGGTCAATTGTGGCATAAACACTGCCCAGATCCCCTGGAAGATCCATAGGCACAGATTGCGTGCCCAGAAAGTCCTGGGGGATGAAGTCTGTGGGAAGCGATGCACCTGCGGTAAGCATGTGCGTGGCCAGGTTCAAGCCTGCCTCGGCAGAAAGCTTTGCCTGAACCCTCTCCCTGGTCCAGATCTGAGTAGCAACATTTGTCTGAAAGTACCTGAATGCACCTGCGGTAAGGACGATAAGAAACATGGATGCAATCAGAACCAGAACCAGAGCCGAGCCTCTTCTGTTTGTTGTAGTCATCAGCATCCTCCTAGTATGCATTGCGGCCGTAGAAACCGACGTTATCGATATTCCAGCCGCCCTTCTCTGCAAAGACTCCTGAGTAAAGCAGGAACCTGATAAAGTAGTAACTCTTGCCATTTGCTATGGCTTCGTCGAACTGAGCTGATAACTGAACCACATCCTGGTTCCAGTTGTTATCAACCTCCACATACTCAGCTACATTTATCCACTCGCTCTCTACAGTGGGTGCTACTGAAGAATCAGTAAAGGCAATGTGTATGTATGCTTTATCATTAAGTGCCAGTCTCAGACATCTGTCATAGGCCAGAGCGATGGAATCGTAAACAGCTGCCTCTGCCAGGTCGTACGGATATGAGTGGATCCAGGCCCATGCATCACTCATGTAGTCTCCGTTGTCTGTAAGATCATTTCCTGCAATGGTATTCTGATTGGAAGGAAGAAGTGCCGGGTCAATATCCGGGATGAATACAGGCGCTCCGATCTCCCAGTCGTCATTGTCACCACCGTGAACCCAGGCGATTTCCGAACTGAATCCCAGCTCGGAGATAAGATACAACCCCTCAAAATCACTGAAGTTGTTAGAGAAGCTCAGAGGCACATCGGCACTTGTACCGGTGGAGTCTTCGTCTACCAGGATCTGTCCGTGACTTACGGTGTTCACCATAAATGCCGGTCTGGCATCTCCCACTTTGAGCAAACCCGGATCTCCTCCAGGTGAGATCTCCCACCTGGTCATATCTTTGTGAAATGCAGTAACCCAGGAGTAGCCTGCAGTTGGAGCAGTCTGACTCATCTCCAGTTTCACCAGCAGGTTGGTAGCCAGAAGAAGAATGAAATCCTCATTCAGGTCAATGGTTACCCAGTCTCCGGAAGTGGGCGGAGTCACAGTATAGGTACCACAGAATGTAAGCTGGTCTTTATCCCACTCACCGCTTGCAGCAAAATTGCTTTCCGTAACGCGACCCAGGTAGACATCCACCTGATCGAAATTCCAGGCTCCGGCAGGTGCCGTGGGTTTAAAACCGATTGACTCGATCACCAGTCCGGAAACAATGCCTGTGGCGGAAAAGTCGTTAAGGGCCCAGCCATCTCTCACACCGTTATCATCCGAGTGAAACAGGAACCTGAATCGCACGGTCTGCCCTACATAAGGGTCAAGTGAGACGTCAGTGATTGTGGGGCCGATAAGGCCGGTATATGCACCGTGTCCGGCGTAGAAAGCATTGTAGGAAGTGGCTCCAACCACCTGCCAGCTTGAACCTCCGTTAGTGGAGACTTCAATCCAGCAGTAGTCAACGCCGTTCTCCACATCCACTGTCTGGGAGAATGTCAATTTTGCTTCCTGGGTGCCGTATGGAATAGCGAATTCCGGAGACTCAAGCCAGCAGTCAACGGAGTTGCTGTATTCATTCAGGTTGTTGGCGTGAAGGGTATACATATGGTCGCCAAGGATGGTCTCCAGCAGCCAGTCGTCTTTTTCACCGGAGATCACCGGTCCGTGGTCCCATCCAGGGGCTTCATAAACAGCGCCGATGTACCCGAGTTCAAAATTCTTCCATAGTAATCCGTACTGAGCCCATGAACCCATTCCGTACTGACTCAATGCCAGGACGAAGTTGGAAGAGAACTGGACACCTGCTGCTGCTGCTTCGTCATCAAGATCAATGTGAAGATTCTGGTAACCACCGTCTGAAGATGGAACACCAATACGATCCATACTGGTAATATTGTTGCTTGCAACAATACTGATATCATCAAAGCTCATTCCATCACTTGTGGTTGCACTCACAGCGC
>JAGLQD010000412.1 GCA_023136985.1 Candidatus Sabulitectum sp.
GTAGTAACCGAAAACATTCTTTCTGAATGCCTGCTCGAATACGGAACCAGCCCAGTAGCCAACACCTGGAATGTTGTCTTCCACAATTATGGGCCAGAGATTCATGGGAACAGTCCACTGAGGGTCTTCCTCTGCAATAATTCTGAAGCTGAGTGTACCGGAAGAAGCATCACCGTTTCTGGCAACATCAATAGCGATAATTGCAGGAACGGCAAGCCTTGTGTCGTATGGAGTCTGCAGGTTGTAGGCGCTAACGCTGACAATGCCATCCATCTTAAGATAAGGAACACTATTGACACCATACTGAGCCTTGCGAACGGTCTGTTCTGTGGGATTCGCAAGGTAGATGGGGTCATTGGCCGCTGGCCAGTTAACATGAGGTCGGATAACACAGAGGTTTCCCGAGCCTATGTTCGCACTGATAAATGCGTTGATTGCCGGCTCTGTATTCCAGCATGGCCCGCAACCACTGTTTGTAAAATCTTCGAAAAGAACGACTCTTTCAGCTGCCATTGACAGTGAAACCAGAGCCATCAGCAATACTATTCCAAAACGGATTCTCAAAATATACTCCTAACTATGTGAAATTCTTAACAAACCTTGCATGCCTATAATATCCTCGTTTCACGAAATCCGCAAGGGCTGAACGGGGTTCGGAGAAATGAAGTCCGCCTGAAAAGTGCGACTTGTTTAATAAAAACATGTTGACAATCAGAGGGTAAATTCCTATAAATTGAACCCGGTTTTGTGCGGGGAGCCAGGGGGCTTTATGCAGTGGGCATTCCCCTGATCGCAGCATGTTACGGAGAGGTGTCCGAGTTGGTCGAAGGAGCACGGTTGGAAACCGTGTGTGGCGTCATGCGTCACCGAGGGTTCGAATCCCTCCCTCTCCGCCATTGCTGGAAGGTCGCTGGCTCAACAATGCAGGATGGTCCACTTCTTCCCGGTGCCCCTGCTTGTTTTTGTTCCGTGCGCCGAAAACGATTATACTGTTTTTTATGTACATAAATACACAAACCGGGGGGCTTCTTCATGGCTGATGCTTTTACAAGCGAAACTTACAATGCGTTATGCAGGGATGCCGAGGGATATCTTGCTCGCGGCTTGGCGGAACAGGCCAGGGAGCTTTTGCTGAAGGCTACCGGTCTTATCGGAACAAGGGCTCGTGCCAGAAGCCTTCTGGCGGATGCATGCATGCAGTTGACATTATGGGACGAAGCAAAGTCTCAGTTGGAAGCTCTTGCTACACTCGAGGTGGATAATATCTATACCCACTTCAGGCTTGGTCAGGTTCTTGAAGAAACTTCAGATTACGAACTCGCCAGAGACAACTTTTTTGTTGTTCTAGATATGAATCCGGATCATCATGGAGCAAAAGTAGCTCTGTCCAGGCTGGAAAATATTTCAAGTGTACCTTCTAAGGAAAAGACTTCTCTTGTTGAAGGACAGCAGATATTCGCAGACTCCACCCAGGATGAAGGTATTTTTGCAGAAGACTCTTCCAGCAGCATTGATGCTCTTCTTAATACCATAGGTATGGGAGAAAAGGCCGAGGTTCCAGGTGTGGAAGATCTCCTGGATACCATTGGGATGAGTCACAAAGAAGAAAAGAAGGAAGAAAAACCCGCAGTAGACTTCTCGTCCATCTTCGGAGCTCCTGCACAAAATCCTGAATTAGACCATGGCGATTCTGTTTCAGATGCTTTTGACAATGATGCGCCTGCCGATCTGGGTTCAATGTTCGGTGGAAGTTCAACCCCGGAGCCTGTGTCAACTGAAACTGTTCCTGAAGTGTTGGAGGAACCTCAGACCGATCTTGGAGCAATGTTCGGTGGCAGTG
>JAGLQD010000413.1 GCA_023136985.1 Candidatus Sabulitectum sp.
GAGCTTGACAAAAAGAAGGCGGTGGTCACCACAGACATAGTGGGAACTTCCAATCCCAGAGTTTTTGCCGCTGGAGATGTAACAAACAACGGATTCAGGCAGGTGGTAACAGCAGTGTCAGAAGGCGCAAGAGCTGCTGCAGCTGTTTTTGAATTGCTTGAAAACGAATAGAAAGGTAGAAAAATGCCATTGCTGTCAGACGAAGACAGAGAAGCCATAAAGGGTCATTTTACCCTTATGACAGAGGATGTCACAGTAACCCTGACAAAAGCTCCAGGAGAATGCGAAACTGAATCAATACTCGCGGAACTCTGTGAACTTTCACCAAGGCTTACAATGGACATCGTGGAGTCGAAGAAAGAAAGTGCCATGCTTCCATCCTTGAGTATTGGAAACACCGGCAGATTGATATTCCGAGGTATACCGTCAGGGTATGAATTCAGCAGCCTGCTCACCGGGATCATTGATTCAGGCAGAACTGAGCAGACCCTTTCAGATGAAACAATGGCTTTTCTGGACGACCTCCAGGAAGATATTCACATCAAGGTGTTTGTTACCCCGACCTGTCCTCATTGTCCTCAATCTGTAGTTCTTGCCCACCGTATGGCTGCATACTCCGACAGAGTGGTTGCGGAAGGCATCGAAGCCAATGAATTCCAGGATCTCTCGATGAAGTACAAGGTTCAGGGTGTACCGAGAACTGTGATAAATGAAACATATGCCGTTGAAGGCGCACAGCCTGAGTCATATCTTATTGAAGGGCTGAAAACTCATATGGAAGCGGAGAAGTAGACCCTGTGCTTCTACTTCTGGTAGCTCTTACATCCGGTTGGAGTCTCTCTTTTCCTGGAAGCAACAACGGTTTCCTTGAACCGAGAATGTTCTTCCAGCCGGATGAAGATCAGTTCATTTTTACAGAAATTGAGAGTGCAGTCAAGCTGATTCAGTACGGACCGGTAAGTTTTGGTGTAGGCCTTTCGGTAGATACCTATATGGGAACCAGCAGCAAAGAATCAGATATTGCTTTCAATGTATACGGTGGTCACTGGAACATTCGGGGTTTTTTGGGTGTTGATTACAGAAACCTGCTTTTTTCCCTGTTCACTGATCACGAATGCTTCCACAACATAGACATGGCCGATACAAGCGGCCAGTACATGAACAACCTGAAGCTCGGGGTTGAAAACCACATCAATGTTAGAATGGAAGACCATTCCATTTTCCTGCCTGCAGGTCCTGTCCCGGATTACAAGGTAAGCCTGGGCTTCTATCGTCCCAAGGGGGAAACATTCCA
>JAGLQD010000414.1 GCA_023136985.1 Candidatus Sabulitectum sp.
CTGCATGGAAACATGGATTATCCGCTTCTTTCAGCCAGAGAGATGGTCTACGGTACCATATGGCAATCGGACCTCTATTTTCACCTTGACGGAGAAACAAGCAGCAGGCATTCCGGAGAGATATACGGCAGGCATCACACAGATGAAGGTGATATTGTAATTTTCTTCAGACACCATCTGCATGATACTCAGCCAATCAGATCTCTTGCGGGAGAAACCTGCTTCGGCATGAGATTTGAGTGGTAATTACAGGGGAGTCCCTTTTACGCTTTTAATCACAGAACTCACTGGAGCAAACTGCTGATCTGAATGCCAGTTCAAGATTCTTTATGGAGAAAGGGCGTAGCTCCATATTGATCTCTTCCTGTTCTTCACATGACAAGCAATTATATATAGGCATATAATGCCGGGTTATAATTTTACAGGAGTACGATAATAAGTATTTTGAACTTCCATATTTTATGCAGCTGCAAGTAAGCAAACACAAGCCTTGCGGATCAGAGGATCATGGGTAAACTTCATCGTTCACCTGTTGATGTCTTCTTTGCTATGTTGCAGCCTCTGATCATCCATACTGTAAGAAAACCTCTTCTGGTGATCACAGCAGGTCTGCTTCTGGGCGTACTCGGTTTTTTCAGCAGCATCAACCTTTCAATAGATACTGACATAGCCAATCTGCTCCCTGAGCAGAATCCAGCGGTTCAAGCCATGAAACAACTTCGTCAGGTTGTGGGAGGTGAAGCTGCAGCTGCTGTTGCCATTACCAGCTCCTCTT
This sequence comes from Candidatus Sabulitectum sp., assembly GCA_023136985.1. Classification (GTDB taxonomy): domain Bacteria; phylum Fermentibacterota; class Fermentibacteria; order Fermentibacterales; family JCC-6; genus Sabulitectum. The sequence goes on from JAGLQD010000414.1 coordinate 776, forward strand.
TTCAGAGTAATCGAAGATTTGCGGAGGACCTGATCCCTATTGTTCTTCAACAGACCCAGCCAGATGGAGAACCCTATTTCACCCGAGTGGACTACCGCAAAGACACTTCCTTCATGGAAAGTAATGCACTCTATTTTGCTACAGATCCGGAACTTATCGGCCTGATCGACTTTCTCGTTGAAATATCATCCCTGGAATATCTGTTGCGTTCTGCTGAAGCTGAACTGACCATCAACTCCAGTTCCTTCTTTGAGAATATCGCTGTGAATGAATACCCTGTCTCAGATGACAGCCTTACAATGGTGCTGCGGTTCTATCCCGCCAGCGGGCAGACTGATGTGGGATACATAGAACAAACCTTCGCCATGCTTGATTCCGTTTCAAATGCTCTTAATCCTTCTGCCTATCAAGCTGACATGGAGATCGTACTGGGTGGGCGGATGCAGCGGCAGATGGTTGAGATAAATGCTATAACAAATGAAGTAACCACTTCTTTCGGTATGGGTGTTATAGTCATTCTCCTGCTGGTCACCGGATATTTCTTTGTAAAAGCCTACTACGCTAAAGCGCGGAAAAAGAATGACATACGAACAATTATTCTGCTTATCACAAGAATCCCGGTTATTGCTGCTCTGATCGGAATTCCCCTGGTTCTTTCTCTTTTATGGACATTTGGTCTGGCACAACTGGTTTACGGTTCTCTAAATTTGATGACCTCTATCCTTGGTCTGATCCTCTTCGGGCTCAGTATCGATTACGGTATACATTTTTATGCCAGATACTCGGAAGAACGCGGAGAAGGAAGGTCCGTAGAAAAATCAGTTGTCACCACATTCCAGAGCTCAGGACAGGCTATTCTAATTGCAGGGCTCACCACTGCTATTTCTCTTTTCGTTCTGATCTTTGCGGATTTTAAGGGATTCTCCGAGTTCGGTTTCATT
>JAGLQD010000415.1 GCA_023136985.1 Candidatus Sabulitectum sp.
GGGTGCGACTGCATGATACTTGCTTCCCTGAAGGAAGGTTCCCCTAATGTGGTCAAAGAAGCTCTTGCATGCAACACCCCGGTTGTTTCGGTAAGAGTAGGAGATGTTTGCTCTCTTCTGGATGACACTGCAGGATGCTATACATGTAAACATGACGCAATTGATATGGGTGAAAAGATCAAGAATGTTCTTGCTGAAAGAATCAAGATAGATGGTCGCAAAACACTTACTGCAAAAGGGTTAGATGCTGGAATTGTAGCCGATAGATTATTAGAAATTTACAGGGGTTCCATTAAGAGTGATTTATAATTCAAAATCAAGAAAAAGAGAGAGATTATCAAAACAGAGCAGTTGTCATGAGAAATAGCATCTATGATATTAACTGCAAAATAGGGACTGTTTCCGGAAAGATAACTCCGGCGAGGAAAGTGCAGACATTTAGCGGTATGACTGAAAACTTTTACCGGCGTGAGCATATGATACATATTATTGTTTTGACTTGTACTTCTATTAACATGAAATGGATATATTAGTTGCATGAAACCAATAGCAATTCACTCAAGATCTGGAAGCTTTAGCGATATTTGGATTGAATATTGTAACAAGCACAGAATCAGCTTCAAAACCGTAAACTGCTACGAGAATAATATATATGAGCAATTAAAAGATTGTAGCGGTTTAATGTGGCATTGGAGTCATGATGACTATCGCGCTCAGAATTTTACTCGGCAATTTATAAAATCATTAGAGCTACTAGATATCAAGGTATTTCCCAATTATGATACAGCTTGGCATTATGATGATAAAGTTGGTCAAAAATACCTGCTTGAAATCATCAATGCGCCCATAATTCCATCATATGTATTTTATGATTACCATGAAGCGTGTAGATGGATTGACACAGCCGAGTTCCCAAAGGTGTTTAAACTAAGAGGAGGAGCTAGTTCATTTAACGTTGCCCTTGTAAGAGATAAGATCCGAGCAAGAAAGATTGCAAAAAGGGCTTTTACTAAAGGATTCTCTTCTTTAGCTGCAACTAGTATACTGAAAGAAAGAATATGGGATATTCGCAGGGACAGGAATATGAGATCTTTCTATCACCTGTTAAAGAGTCTAGTGAGGGTTCTTTTCCCGAATCAAGGCGCAATGCTTTTGCCACGTCAAAAGGGATACGTTTACTTTCAAGACTTTCTCCCTGACATTAATCATGATACTAGAGTATATATAGTTGGCAATAAAGCATTTGCAACTACGAGATATAGTAGACATGGTGACTTTAGAGCATCCGGCAGTGGACTTAAGAGCTACGATCATACTCTTGTAGATAAGGAGTATTTACGATTGGCTTTTGAACTCTCTGATAAACTAGGAATGCAATCCTGTGCATACGATTTTCTTAAGTTCCAAGGTAAGATCTTCCTTTTGGAAATCAGCTATTGTTTCGGAAAAAGGAGTCTCACTGGTTATTGGGATAGAAATCTTAATTGGCACGAAGACTTGCTATATCCCGAGGAAGCTATAATTGATGATTTTGTAAAGATACTATAAAGTAGAAATGTATTATTATTTAACACTATAGACAAACGCACTTGCAGGCTGAATGTTTGACGCAATGAACAAGAGACTCTGTAGGTTAATCCAGTTAGTACAGCTTACAAGGTTATGGATGTATACAAAATGGTTCTCAGGAACAGCTAGGTCTGAAAATCCAAGACAATCGTTTTCTTCTTGCTTGAACAGTACTGAATTACTTCTTCAGTGTATTCGCCGAACAGCGGACCCAGATTCATCTGCATGAAGTTGATCTCCAGGTTTTTGGTGTTTACTTCCAGAAGCTTCAAATGTCCTTCAGAATCAATACACATATCAAATCCCAGCAATCTGTGGTACGGGAATTTCTTTGCCGCGTTAGAAACCAGATCAACCATCTCATTGTAACCTGGTACCTCTTTCTCTGTGATGTTTTGTGGGAAAATAGTTCCGTACTTATCCACGGCAAAATCATTAACAATTCCGTCTTTTGATACGCCACATGAAAGACCACCGGAGGCTTGATTATCTACAAGGCTTCCAGGTTGTCCAAAGCGAAGAACTGATTTAATTACCTTCACTTTCTCATCAGAGGATGATCTGTATATCATCATCCTTATTGTGTTAACCGAAGATTTGTTGAAAGACGAAAACCATGGATGCTGTTCAATTCGCTCCTGAATAACGAAACTGTTTTCGTAGTCATTCTTTAGAATGTCTACAAACTTTGCATAATCATGAGCTTCTCCATTTATCGATATTTTTGAATCCTGTGTATGTTGTAACCCGACCACTCCAGCGCCTCCGCCGGAATCAACTGCAGGCTTTAATATCATTCTCTTCTCTTTGGGCAGATTGGTACTGACATCTTCAGGCTTCAGTACCGGCATGTAATCCGATGTATACACTGTTCCATTAATCCCCCGCAGATAAATATCCGGTAGAGTGCTTTCATTGCCTTCTACAAATCTGTTGTAGAAATTCTTATCCGCATAAGCCAGAGAAAAAGCCCGGTTATTAAGCGTTGGCTCAATCGTTTTGTAGTACGTATTTTCTGGAACAAACAGGCTGGAATCTATACCGCAGACCTTGCTGTAAACATCAATGTATGCTGAGTCTGGTTTGTGTTCCAGAGGACTCCACAATTCCATAAATTCCGATCTGGTCGCAGATGAACAGATGGACGGAGAAGTTCTGAGGTTATTCTTTATCTTTTTGAGTTTGATTTTACAGCTTCGGTCAATTCGAAGATCCCAAAGATGGCCAACAAGCGCTTTAGCTAATTTCAATGCAACTCTCCATCTCTGAAAGAAACATACCCATCTGAAGAATCATAGGTGAAAGACTATCATTCAACGACAGAGCTTTCAAATCAATGGGCAACTTAAGATTTTCAACTCTGTCCCGGTACCCCTGCAAAAACGGATGACTTTTCAACATTCTGTTGAAGTAGGTGCCATTCCTTTTTACAAGCAGGTTCCTTGCGGAATGAAATGCACTGATCGTAGCGTTCGTCTTCAGGGCAGGAAGAAGCCTGACCTTAAGCCCTGGTTTTTCATTAAGATTGAACCCGTATGATAGATTGCAGTGCTTCAGGCCTGGGCCCAGTTTTCTAATCAAGTCCAGTTCAAATTCCATGTGCCTGCCAAGGCTACTTCGCGGAACCGCCAAGCTGCCCGGTTCAACAAACGGAGACAGAAAAAAGATAAGCTGATTCTCAATATTGTTTCTTTGTGTTCTGTTGGTGGTGTTATAAACCGTATCGTAGAAAAATCGAATTGCATTGAATGAAATTCTATTCCCTGTACTCCGTTCACCTAATTGATCTTTTACCTTCTGTTTATAGTACTCGTAGAAAACATCTTCTGCAGTTTTAGAAGTAAAAATGTTTCCTGTACTGTAAAACAATAGTTCATGTTTGATCCACTTATCAATTCCATAAAATTTTGAGGTTAATCCGTCATGATTTCTGTATTTCTCTCCAGCAACTCCGCTGAATGACATGCGATAATTCCCATATACCCGTTTTAGATAACTCCTGTTCTTCCTTTCTTCAAGCCACAGATGATGAACACGACAAACACCATCCCAGAAGAAAAACCCGTCTGTTATCATCTCTTTGTACTCTGTCGAATCCATGCTCTCTGCTTTTCGACTGAGAAAACACTTGAATTTCTCTCCGGCCGCCTCAGCAAATTGTGTCGCACACTTTGAATCAAGAGATTCTGGATTGTATGTATTTGTAAAGAGGCTGATCTTGTCTGTTCTCTTTTTAAGAAGAAGGTAAAGCAGGCGGGAATCCAGCCCTCCAGTAAGACCGGAAACTGTACCATACCTACTTAGAACTTTGTCGTAAGCTTTGAAGTGATCATCAAATTCAACTAACTGCATATTGATAAGATCGTCAAAACCGGAATTTTTCTTGTCTTCTACTTCAATAGTTGTGGGCCATGAATGCAGTGGCTTCATACCCGGAATATTGACTTTCAGGTAGGGAAAGTATCGATCTATTCCATCGACAATAGTTCTTGATCCAACAACATTTCCAGTAAGCAGGGTTTCTGTGGCAATATTTCTATCAATTACCAGTTTCCCTTGTTTTGCTGCAGCAGTGAGCAGTGCAATGAAGGATGAAGAAACCATTCCTGCTTTTTTGCAGCAATACACTCCATACTGCCCAATTCTATCCGAAAGGAATTTAACCTTTCCATTGTCTGCAATTATTAGAAAGAAATTCCCGATAAGTTTTGAATAATCCAGTTCATCATTGCGATAATCCTGCATGAGAATTTCCATATTCTCCGGAAAACAATTTCCTTTATAGATGCAGGTTCCTACAGTGATGATTGTAAATTGATCTTGTGTTAAGACGCACGGTTTATCTATCAGCTGCTTGGAGAAATAGTGAATAGCTGATGTCCCCGCTTTAATACGCAATGGATCTGAAAATCCCTTTTTATGGAATATGGATAAAACCTCAGGAGCCAGAATGTCGGAAGATTCAGAAAAGAAAAATGCTCCCATTATCTCACCAGTGATTCGTAAAGAGATTTATACGATTGCACCATTTTCTCTATGGGAAAGATTGCCTCCGCCTTTTCTCTGGACTTTGTGCCCATGCGTTTTCTTAGATCTGAATCTGTCATCAGGGAAACCATAGCCTTCTCCAGAGATTCTGAGCAGGAATACGGAACGGTATAACCATTTACCCTATTCTCTACAAGCTCAGGGTTACTTCCTGCGTCTGTGCATATTACTGGCAACCCGGCAGTCATGTACTCCATAATTGCATTTGACATACCCTCAGCGTGCCCCGGGTTGTTAAGGAGAACGCCAATATCCGACCCTTCAATTTTAGAATCAACCTCTGCAATCTTACCGGTAAACTCGAATTTATCTCTGTGTTTGCCTGGAATTCTATTTTGTATAGTCTCCCGGAAAGGACCATCCCCAATCAAAAGAACTTCCAGCTCAAATCCTTTGTCCAGCAGGGTACAAGCAGAACTGATCAAGAGACTTTGATCCTTTGCTCTTGCAAAATTAGCTACCATGACCAACTTTATTGATGTCTCCCGCAAATCAGGCCGTGGTAAATGCCCGACAGGAAACCTGGCTAGATCAATTCCGTTGGGAATGTGTCTGTACTTTTTACCCGGTTGATGTCCATGAACTGCAAGAGAAGCCAGCGAGTTACCCACAACGATATCAGCAATAAGATGATTGAATTGAAATACCCAATAGGTACTCTTTCTCCGGGAAAGGGGGCGGGAGAATCTGCTTGTCCCGTCTATCAATGTGAATGATCTATCACCAAACAATTTAGCAACTGAGGCAATTGTTGCTGTTGTTTTCTCCCATGAATGAACGATACTAGGTTTGAATACCTTCAGCTGCTGCTTAAAGACTTTATAGTACGCCGCTTTGCCCAGCTTTTCATCGAGAGCAATTGTCTTGTAATAATCTGATTCAGGCAATTCGAATTCAACAATATTGTTACGCAGTAATAATTTAATCTCGTATTTGTCCGCCTCAACCAGAGAACGCAAAAGAGCTTCCAGCTGTCTTTCTGAACCTCCTCTTCTGAGACAGTCAGCAAGAAAAAGAATTCTAATTCGCTTCACAGATAACCTTTCAATACAGATATTTTATGAAGTAAAACAGATAGAACACATAGAAATACCCCAGCGACACTCTATGTTATATAATACCGAAACACAGTTGATGGAAGGGATTTTTTGAATACTTCAATCTTAAAGATTTTTTATCTGCTAAAACCACTTATGCCTCGCCGATTACAGATAGCATTAAGGCAAGTACGAGCAAATCGTATTTTGGAAACTCAAGCAGCTCCGTATCTTGCCGATGGTGCATTCTCCATTGAACCCGGTGACTCCATTTGGCCGCAAGGCAGAAAGTCCTGTATTCTACTCACTCATGATGTTGAAACAGAACGGGGTTTAAGAAACATAGATCGTATACGAAATGTGGAAAAGCGCTTTGGTTATAAATCCACCTGGAACTTTGTACTGGATAAGTATGGCCCGGTTGATGAGTATGTTAAAAAGCTTCAGGGTGATGGATGCGAGTGCGGGGCCCATGGCCTTTTTCATGACGGAAAGCTTTTCTCAAACCACCAGATATTTTCAGAACGAATGGAGAGAATTAATTCTAAAGCAGTAAGTCTCGGCCTGAAAGGT
>JAGLQD010000416.1 GCA_023136985.1 Candidatus Sabulitectum sp.
TTTTACTGAAACCGGGAGAAATTTCCGGGTAACTATTTTCACCAATCCAATAGGTCGTTCGCTTTTTGATAGAGCTGATTCTCATATTCTCAGGTTGCTTAGAGCTAATCCAGATGGGCTATCCACTTCTGAACTGGCGACGATTCTGGATGTTACCGGTCGTACAGTTAGGAACAGAATGAAGTCATTGGTTGAGAAAGGGCTTGTTTTACCTGTAGGCACTGGCCCGAGAGACCCAAGAAGACGCTATGTAATCTCTGATCCTGAGTGAAGAGTGTCTCTTCTTATTAGCAATCGAAAGAATTTTGTAGTACCGGAATTTAGCTATTAAACTTTTATTCCACTTTTTCTGATGATCAATACAGAGTCGTGGAGAATTGTGAAACTGACCTGGTATTCACCCACGTGACATACGGCATCCCTGCCAGACAGCCGGCTGACATCTGAAACAGGTACTCTTACGGAGTCAGTACCATTTGTCTCTGCCACCCGCAGCATGGATGCTGTGAAAAGAGCACAGATCAAAACCGGGGCAGGTGCTAAATGGCTACTCCCCGCCCGTCCGGTAGTACATAAGTGATGGCATCAATTCTTCAATATCCAGTTTTAACTCCGCAGTATAGCATCTCTCCATGTCCAGGTGTTCCATAAAATTATTCATTGCAAAGTTGCCATCCTCAATTACTTTTCCGCTGAATATCTCCAGACCGTTGCAGGTTACTACAATATTACTGTTGAAGTCCACCATCTCCGGATGAAGCAGAAGGCGGATATCGCATAGCCTGTTCACTGAGATATTGAAATGATTGTCTGAGTAGGCAGCTTCAACTCTTACCGATGGATTTTCTCTTGGAAAGAGCCAGTAGTATTCCGGGGGATTGAAACTGTCTTCCAGGTCAATTGTTTCGCCCTCTCTCTGGATTTTCATTGAAAACCAGTCCCCTGCACGCATTTCACTCTGGAGAATTCCGATGTCTTCAAGACTGCTTACCGGTTCATTCATGAAACCTGTAATTATGTCTCCTTCTGCAAGTTCCAGCCTGACAGCTGGTACATCACCTTCCAGAGTGCCGGCAATCAGGACACCGTTTCCTTCGTAATCTCTGTCAGGAAAAAAACCGAATTGAAGTCTGTCAGATACAAGAATAGTGTTGTAATCCCTGTCTTCTCCGATCAGCGGCCAGGAGATAACTGAATCAACCATGAGCCAGTCGCAACCGGAGGGCTCTCCTGCCTCCCAGATGATATTCTCGGGGAATCTGATTCTTTCAGTTGCCCCGAGAAACTCGATCACCCTGTCTTCTATCTGCGGCAGGTAAGACGGATCATGTCTGAAGCCCGAGAATGTATGGTACTCTATCCGTGCTCCGGCTTCATCTGCAAGGGCAATAGTTGGAGCCATTTTTGCAACAGGATACAGCCCGTCCTCATCGCTGTGGGTAACAATTCCCGGTCTGTTGGAAAGACTTGGCAGGTAGGTTCCTCTTCCATTGCTTAACGCAGCAACACCAATGTGTCCGGAGAAAGCCATGTAGGCAGCAAAGTAGTCAGGATGAAGCATCATAAGAGAGAAGCTTCCTGATGCACCATCGGAGAACCCGCCAACGAATACCTTTGAGTCATCAACTCTGAAGGTGGATTTCATCCAGTGAACAATACTCATTATCCCGGTTTCCCCAACCGTGTCCCACCATACGGCGTCGAGCTGGGCGCAGGGAAAGGCGATAAGATAACCTTCTTCCAGAAGACGGGGAATCAGATACCATTCAGATAAATCGGTTGAATCCATTGTTCTGAGGTCTGGAGTACTCACTCCACCATGAAGCCAGACGAATAGAGGGGCTGGTTCTTCCGGATCATATCCTGGTGGAATGACGAAGTAGAAGTGTCTTGTTACGCTGTCAGGGTAGAGAATATCTGCTGTTAGAAGGGTGTTGTTCACAAAGTCGTTTTCTACTTCCGATGCATTGAGAAGATCGGCAGCACAATACACTCCAGAAGTAAAATCACGAAATTCAGAGATGCTTATCTCTTCCGTCTGATAATTCTCCAGTGAGATTCCAGCAGCTGATATCAGTATCGAAGCAATGATCAAAAAACTCATAATACCCCTCTTGCTTTCAAAGAATGTTTCTGTAAGCTTGTCAAGCAGGATACTGCATGTTACAGTTACAGGTTGTCAACAGCACAGTATTTGCTTTAGCCACGCTTCGGAACTATTTATCAGGCAGGAGCAAATTCTTACAGGGGGATTAATGGATCGTTCACAGTGTTTCGTCGTGGCAATTCTCGGGGCTATTATTGTTCTGCTTTACCGAAGAAAACTGTCACCTCCTGTGATCTTCATTGCTGCGGCGGCAGTTCTTACCTTTTCAGGCATTATCTCCCCTGCTGAAGCCCTTTCCGGTTTTGGGAACGACGCAATTGCTGTGATGCTCATGCTGCTTATACTAAGTCAGATCATCTGGAGAACCGGTTTTGTGCAGTGGATCTTTGAGGTAAGGCTTAAACCCTCACACAGTTACAGGGTCTTCCTTGCCCAGATGATGCCTTTTGTTGGTGGAAGCTCTGCTTTCATGAACAACACCCCGGTTGTTGCCATGATGATCCCGTTTGTGACCGACTGGGGAAATCGCCATAATGTACCGGCTTCGAAATTGCTAATGCCGTTGTCATGGGCAGCGATTCTTGGCGGGATGGTTACTCTTATTGGTACATCCACCAACATGATAGTGAACAGCCTTGTGGTTGGGAGTGGAGAAACAGGTCTTTCAATTCTTGATTTCACCCCTGTTGGTCTTATGATGTTCATTGGTGGTATGGGCTATGTGCTGTTGCTGGGTTACAGAACACTTCCTCTGCGTAAAAGCCCTTCAGAAAAACTTGCGGAAAGCCCCAGGGAGTACATATCAAATCTTATAGTTGAAACAGGTTCGGATCTTGTTGGCAAAACCGTGGAATCAGCAAGCCTCAGAAGCCTGAAGGATCTCTTTCTGGTGGAGATACTTCGAGGGGATTTTGTAATAGCACCTGTGGCGCCCACTGAAGTTCTGGAGGCAGGGGATCAGCTTCTGCTTGCAGGTAAGATATCAGCAGTAGCAGAGCTTGCTGCAGGCAGAAAAGGTCTTTCTCTGGCAGGGGAAGAAGATTTCCCCACTGCAGAAAAAATACATGTGGTGAAAGTTGTTGTTTCTCCCAGGTCATCCTTTATCGGGGCAAAAGTAAAGAACACAAACTTCAGGGGCAGATTCGATGCGGCAATTCTAGCTGTTCACAGGCAGGGCAAAAGGCAGGAAGGCAAGATCGGTGATATGAAACTCAGGTCCGGTGATCTTCTTCTGCTTGTAACCGGGGATGATTTTGCCGGGTCAACCAGAGATACTGAGGACTTTTTTGTCATCTCCATGATAAAGCA
>JAGLQD010000417.1 GCA_023136985.1 Candidatus Sabulitectum sp.
AATCATCTCCATACAATTTGCAGAAAAGGAGAGATCAAGATCAACTCCATCAGGTACTGCAACAAAACAGGTTACAACAGGCAGTTCAGGGAAACCGGTTAAAGCCATAGGTACTGTTCCCGGGCTTTGATTGAATCTCAGGTATTCCACACTGTCATGTACTAGCGTTTCGGATAGTAACCCCTGTAGTTCCACATCAAAGGAGATGTAATCAGGTGTGGTTGCTCCATGCCTGACAGATGGTGAAGCCCCGGCGGGACAGCCTGCGCTGAATTCAAGCCAATTCGCATAGCAAAAACCAGCAGACACAAGCATAACTGTCAGGATACATGCGAACTTCATCATGATACTTCTCCTTATGATCTGATATTACCACAAACTAACTTCTCTTTCAAGAGCCGTCAGTAATAGCAACCTTTATCTTTCAAAGAAAAACAAGGGGAGCTATTTCTGTGTAACAATGATGACAATTAGCCTAGAAGTCAAAAGTTCCTTTTCTTGGCCTCAATGCTCTCTCCGTCACCAGTCTTCTATCCCAGTAATCCCCCATCCCCTCAACCTCCTCTGCCAGTTCTTCCGGAAGTTTCAGCAGGTTAAGCATCTGAGTGACTCTTGCTCTTGAGATGCCGAGCTTTCTTGCAAGGTCAGCCTTGGTCAGGTTGTTCAGTTCCATCTCAAGAGACATCTCTTTTGCCTGTAGTATGGGGTTCCTGAAGGTCTTCTTTGACTTTGGTATGGGCTTGTTACCGATGGTTGAATTGAACCAGAAAATGGTTCGTTGGGAGACACGACCGAGGCGCCAAATGAAAGCCCCATGATTAGTTCATGGGGCTTTATATTTCAAATATATAGCTTATTATATTGTTGAATTCAGCAGCATTCATCAAATATTGACTTAACTTCTATTATTGATTATCCATACCCCCTTTGAGACTTTTTATTTCTCGTATTGGTATGCTTTTTCGATGTACCAAAACCACTAATTAGTTCCCACCCAGAAACTCATATCGTAGTGTGGAGTAACCATATAGATCATTAAAGAGGCGCATTTTCGATTTGACAACAAGTCAGAGAAATCGTTATATTATGTTGCAACACAATAATATAGACAATTTCAACAAAAAGGAAAAGCACAAAAATGCGCCAAAAAACTCTTTCTCAGTTACCACTGACTTATCAGGTATCCGATAACTACAGGACAAAGCTCCTCATGAGAATCAGCAGTTTCCTCTCCGTGCTGACGCTCGGGACGCCCAAGGGTGTAGGCTGGCTTGCTTTCCGACAATCCTAAGCTTGTAGATGGAATACAACAAGCTCTCACACAGGGAAAGATAAACACAGGCGCAAGAGGAATCACAGCG
>JAGLQD010000418.1 GCA_023136985.1 Candidatus Sabulitectum sp.
GTTGCCAGCAAAACAAGTGATATTGCCGGAGATGGTACAACAACAGCTACTCTTCTTGCTGAAGCCATCTATCGTGAAGGCCTCAGAAATGTCACCGCAGGTGCCAGCCCAATGGCTCTCAAGCGCGGTGTAGATATTGCTGTCAATGCGGTTACTGAAGAACTTAAGAATCTCAGTAAAGAAGTTCGCGGCAAGGAAGAGATCAAGCAGGTTGCCACCATCAGTGCCAACAACGACCCTGCCATCGGCGTTATCATAGGCGACGCAATGGAGAAAGTTGGCAAAGACGGCACTATCAGTGTTGAAGAAGCCAAATCCATGGATACTACTCTTGATGTAGTTGAGGGTATGCAGTTCGACCGCGGTTACCTCAGCCCCTACTTTGTAACCGATCCCGAGGCAATGGAAGTTGTTCTTGAGAAGCCTTACATTCTCATCTACGAGAAGAAGATCAGTAATGTCAAAGATCTTCTTCCAATTCTTGAGAAGGTCGCCCAGCAGGGTCGTCCTCTCCTGATCATAGCTGAAGACATCGAAGGTGAGGCTCTTGCCACACTTGTAGTCAACAAGATGCGCGGAATGCTTCAGATCGCTGCAGTCAAGGCTCCAGGTTACGGCGACCGCCGCAAGGCAATGCTCGAGGATCTTGCCATACTCACCGGTGGAAAGTCTGTCACTGAAGACCTTGGTATCAAGCTTGAGAATGTAACCATGGAAGATCTTGGAAGCTGCGGTGTTGTTAAGATCGATAAGGATAACACAACAATCATTGAAGGCAGCGGAGCTACCGAAGACATCAAGGGCCGCGTAGGCCAGATCCGCAGGCAGATTGAAGACACCACAAGCGACTACGATCGCGAAAAGCTTCAGGAAAGACTTGCCAAACTCGCCGGTGGAGTTGCAAGGATCAATGTTGGAGCAGCCACCGAGACCGAGATGAAAGAGAAGAAAGCAAGAGTTGAAGATGCACTTCATGCAACCCGCGCAGCAGTGGAAGAAGGAATTGTCCCCGGTGGCGGAGTTGCATTCATCCGATGCGAAAAAATTGTTGAAGCTCTCGATCTTGAGGGCGACGAAAGAGTGGGAGCTGATATTATTCTCCGCTCACTCTCTGCTCCTCTCCGCCAGCTTGTTACCAACGCCGGCCTCGAAGGAGCCATCGTTATTGAGAAGGTTCGCGGCATGAAGACAGTTGAAGGACTGAACATAGCAACCGGAGAATATGTCGACATGTTCAAAGCCGGT
>JAGLQD010000419.1 GCA_023136985.1 Candidatus Sabulitectum sp.
AAAAGGGTTTCTGCCACCGTTAAGAGCATATTCCGCAGACATGGAAAGTCGGAAATCCATGAATGTTGTACTGGAAACTCCACCCAGAGCAATTTCGGCTCCGTTGTCGCGGTGTTTTTCACCAGTGGGCAGCGTCAGCTTGCCTGTGAGTTTCAAAGCGGTACCACCTCTGGCTTTTTCATACAGCCACCCTCCGGACAAAACGATATCTCCAATGGCAGAGCCGTCGTAAGCATTGTCCACTGGTATTACAGGAATTACCGCACCCACTTCAAAGTTCTCTTTAACTCCCCAGCCGGCCCTCATGGGAATGCGAAGAATAGATCCGTTATCTGTATTGATGAATTCTATGGTCGTACCGGCTCGGAGTAAACCAGTTTCCAGAATATCCGAGCAGGGAAGGCCGGACCATCCGGAAAGACCCCCGGGACCAATGGACCATGAAGCCGAAAACGCAACAACTGTTGCAACCGCAAGTATCAGCACTGATTTCCGCATTATTCCTCCGGGCTTGGGCAGTTGTTCTTTTTGTTTGTCGATGTATTATATGAGGAATATAGACTCGGGACAGCCGGAGGGGATAATGAGAACAGGTGAAACATGGATTCTTGCAGCACTGGCAATACTTCTTTCAGGGGGAGTTTTTACAGCTGTTAAAGCCATGCCTGACATGACAGAACAGGGTTCAGTGATTTTGCCCGGGGAGGAACTTTCTTTATACGATCAGCTTAAGCTGGAAATTCAACCCTACCACTTTGGTAATGTACCAAGAGAATCATTCTCCGGTGATACCACAGTGTGGGTTGTTGATCTGGATTACAACATGTACAGCCAGGCGCAGGCGAATCTTCATGTGACCCGGGTTTTAAGAAGACTGAACTTCAAAGACATTGTCGTTCGTGAAAGAGTCTCCGGTGGAATGGTTTTCAATGCAGGATTTCCCAACGGACAGCCATTTCAAATACACTTCACCGCACCCTGAAAAATCTTCTGACATTACAGAAAATACCACTGAGGTGGTCAATCAGCTTGACTTTCTTTATCTTCCTTCACTTCTGAGATGAAGTATCGTAGGCAGTTGCAAGAGTCTACGGTTAACTGATAAATCTGTAACTACTGATGTAATAAAGAATTAGCTGAACGGTCGAACAAAGACGAAGGGAAATCCGATGAAGAGAGCCGACAAGTGGAGAATTTACAGTTCCGCATTTGTGCTGGTGCTGGCACTGTTTCTGATCTGGCCAACAGTGAAATGGTATTCACTCCCGGTCATTGAAAGAGATCGAGCTGAAGCGAGTGTTCAGCCTGAAACAACCAATCCTTACTTAAGAGGTCTTATCAATGATATGCAGGAAGAAGGCGGCGAGCCTCTTCTTGAGGAATACAGAGAACTGTATCAGTCAAGTGTTGGTACAATAAAGCTTGGGCTTGATCTTCAGGGTGGAATGTACCTTGCTTATACGGTAGAGCCCACACCGGGTCTTGACGCGGATGAAGCTCTCGATCAGGCTCTGGAGATCATAAGAAACCGAATAGATGAGTTTGGTGTTTCCGAACCATCCATTACCCGCCAGGGAAATGACAGAATAATCGTTCAACTTCCAGGTGTAAGAGACCCTGCAAGGGCTCGTGCAATAGTTGAAAGACAGGCTCTTCTTGAATTCAAGATAGTCGCCTATCCCAACACTGAGCATCCTTCTCCTTCGAGTATTCCGGTTATAAGGGCAATAGAGGCAGTTCTTGGGGACGAAACTCCTGACGAAGTGCAGCCAGAGTCAGAGCCCACAGAAGCTGAAGAATTCTCACTTCCTGTAGGGGGCGACGATCTGACTTTGCCCGCCCCAGACAGCGGCGACGAAACTGTTCTGCCAACCATCGAGGTTGCAGGTACTCTCAGCTCGTTGCTTACTTCTGCAGATCAGAATGATGCAACGGTTCTCAGCATAAGACCCGGAGACTGGGTGCTTACACAGGGAGAGAACTTCGATGCCTTCCAGAGCATTATCAACCGTGATGATGTCAAGGCAATTCTTGCTGAAGCAAATCTTAGATTTGTGTTTGGAAAAGCAACAGTCATGATGGATGGTACTTCCATGATGAGTGTTTTCCTGATACCCAATGACTCTGGTCGCGGCTGGGACAGACAGTCAGATCTTGATCTGCCCCACTATCGCCTTACCGGTGCAAACCTCACAGATGTGAGAATCCGTATGGGTGATCAGAATTCCATGAGCAGAGATCCGTACCTTCTTCTTGAGTTTGACAGTGAAGGTGCTTCGAACTGGGCACGGATAACAGGTGAGAATGTTGACGAGAGAGTTTCCATTCTTCTCGACGGAAGAATCTATTCTGTTGCCACAATACAGGAGCGGATCACAGGATCGGGAACAAGACTCTCTGGATCCTTTTCCGTTGAAGAGGCCCGAGATCTTCGTCTTGTGCTGAAAGCAGGAAGCCTGCCTGCAAGACTTATCATTGCAGAAGAACAGACAATAGGACCCAGCCTTGGTCAGAAGGCCATTCGCAACGGCTTTATTGCAGGAGTTGTCGGTCTCACTCTGATCGCCATTTTCATGATTATGTACTATGGCGCCAGCGGTGTTATCGCCGTGCTCGCCCTTCTCTTTGATATGCTGATCATTCTGGCATTCCTCTGCTTTCCGGGGCCGCTTGCAAGACTGGGAGTTACCGGGCTTAACGCTACACTGACTCTTCCAGGTATTGCCGGGATTGTGCTTACCATCGGTATGGCGGTTGATGCCA
>JAGLQD010000042.1 GCA_023136985.1 Candidatus Sabulitectum sp.
CTCAAGAATTGTGGTGATCAGATTGGCTTTGCGAATGTTGGTTACCTTGGTAATCCCCGCTTCTTTTGCCATCTCCTGTAGCTCGATAAGTGTCTTTGCCTCGAGATCCGACGCAGTAGGTCCGGATATAATTCTTCTGCGCTTGTTGCCGTAAGGGGTTCTTTTCGGTTTATTGGTATTTTGCAATGAATATCTCTCCATGATGCTCCGCCGACTTGGTGGAATTAGTAATATTTAGCTGTTTGCTTGTTGTTCGTCATATATGCGAATCTCGAAAAAGGATTTTTCTGCAGGTGTGGATTGAACAAAATCTTTCTTTTTGTTATACCCGAAAATCATCAAGGACGCTGCCTTCGTCAAGTCCCTGTATTTTTATCGTAGAGAAGGCACTTGTGACGAAGCAGCAGTTCTATGTATTTCCAAGGTATCAGTGAAGTATATTCGGTGCATTCGAAGATAGCTCACGAAAGGAATATTGTTGGTTAAAGACAGAATTCTTGGTAACATACTGCTTGTAATCTCTGCACTTATTGTATTGTTCAATGCGACTATTGTTACAGACAGACTGACAGATCCGTTCTTGTATGGTTCTCTGTTCCTGCTTGCTGCTGTTGTTATTGCTGTTATTCTTTTGAAACGAGACAGCACTCCTCAGACTGGCGTGATATTCATCACTGCTGCTTTAGTGAATTCTGCAGTGCAGATATGGGGAGGGGCACTGGGGCCGGCTGCCTTTCTCTACCCTCTTCTTTTTCTATGGATGAAGCGGGATTCCATAGGAGGGCCAGTTCTTACAATTGCAGGTGTACTGGGAGCAATAGAGTTTGCAGCCCCTGTTATCTCTTCAACGGGAATTAAAAGCGGAAGTTTTGATCTGAGCTCTTTTCTGGATGTTCTGGTGGGAGCACTTGTAGCAGGAACTATTCCCCTGGTTTCCATGTCTGCGGTGGAATACCTTACAGGAGAAAGATCTTCCGGAGTTCATCGTTCAAAAACAATCGGCGAAGAGACCGCCGAACGAACTCCCCAGTTTCCAGATGATGTGGCAAGAAGCCTTATCCCCATCATAAAAACCAGCACTGGAGCTCACGGTATCTTCCTTTTTGTCCGCGATCGGCGGGATGTATGGACTCTCAATGAGTTTGCAGCAGATTCCTGAGGCGTCTCTTTAAGGTATATGGCAGGCCTGGATGATCCGGTTATTCAACTGTTGAACGACAGTTCCGGAGATCTTGTGCATGTGGGGGTGGAAAGACTGTCCATCGGCGGAAGCAACAGCCTTCCCTGGTACATTCAGGGAGGAGGCTGCCCCTGGGTTACAGTGGTTCAATTCCGGAGAAGTGGCGTTTTGAGTGGCTTTATGGTTCTTGATTTCGATACAGAAGAGAAAAGAAAAAACAGCGCTTCCATCCTTGTGGACTCTGTCTTTCTGCTGTCAATTTCCTGGGAACTCAGCAAAGATCACAGCGATAACGGTTTTCTTGCTCTCTGCGAGGAAATGGATCTATCAAAGGATATCAGAGGAGCAGTCCACAAATTGATCGGGGCAATCGTATCCTCTTATTCAAACACTACTGCCACCGTTGCAATTGTTAACAAAGAAAACACTCTTGCTATCTTTGAATCGAGAGGCTCTCTGGGAGAAAGAAGAGCCGGAAGAGAATTTCACATAAATGACGGTGTAGCAGGGTTTGCCGTTTCGAAAAGACAACCGGTAAGACGGTTGAGAATGGGAGAGATCAGAACATTCGGAGAAAACGATGATCCTTACAGACTTGTGGGGTCATGCTGTGCTGTTCCACTGGAGAACAACGGAACTGTTTTCGGTGTGCTTACTGTGGAAAGCGCAAGCGAGCAACATTTTTCTTCTGAAGATCTTGCTGTCTTCAAGGCCTGGGCAACTGTGTTCAGCCTTGCTGTGAGTAGAAACCAGTTGCAGAGTTCAATTCAAAAACTTGTAGAAATAGACAGATTGACCGGCCTGCCTCTTCTGTCAACTTTCCACGAGCAGCTCACTGATCTCATAAGAGGGGTAAGAAGCAGAGCTCTTTCTGTGGCAGTTCTTGCTGTGGATATTTTTGGATTCAGAGACATCAACGAAAATTACGGTTACAAGGCTGGTGACCGGGTTCTTCGAAAAATAGCTGAACGAATGCACTCAGTACTGGGAGACAAGGCAATTCTTGCAAGGTATGGCCCGGACAGTTTTCTTGTTTGTCTTTCCGGTGTGGATAAAG
>JAGLQD010000420.1 GCA_023136985.1 Candidatus Sabulitectum sp.
GCGGTGTTGCGGGAACAGGTGGGCAGGGTGAGCAGGCTTTTGCAGGGTTCATCTGCATCCGGGTCTCTCTCGTCCATTATCAAACCTCTTCCAGGAATGGGGAAAGCCATTGGAGCATTTCTGGATGGCTTTAATTCAGCCCACCTGGTACAGAGTATAGCAGGGGATACCCCTGAAGATGGAAGACGATATGTGGTTCCTGCACCGGTTTGCTCTATAGAATTACCCATGGGAGCAGTTTCTCTGGCGGACTGTGTGGAAAAGGGAGATGCATCCAGGCTCACAGGTTTCCTTTTGAGCCATTGTGTACTTGCTCCACACAGGGAAGCTGCATTAATGTGGATCGGTGAAGGCCTTTCTATACCGGTGGTTACAGCTGCAGGAGATATTTTCAGGCCTGATGGTCTGGTAAGACTGGGAGTGGCTGAATCCACTGCAGGGTCACTGGAGCTGGCAGATATTCTGAAAGAGCTGGAAAAACAGTTGACTGAAGCTGTCAATTCCATGGATGATTTGAGCTCTGATCTAAGCAGGAAGAATACAGAGCTTTCTTCTCTTGCTGGTGAAACAAAGGAGTTGCGCAGTGAACTCCGGATCATGGAGAAAAAGCTGGTTGGAACTCAGACATCTCTGGAAAATTCGGAAAAGGAATTCAAGTCTGTTTCCATGCAACTCACAGGTCAGAAAGAAGAACTTAAAAAACTTGACATAGCTGATTCCGGTAAGACCGGGATCGCAGTGGAGAGTTCAATTGCCTCCCTTGAAGAGAAAAGAACAGCTGCTGTTGCATCTGAAGAAGCTGCAGGTGCAGTTGTTTCCATGGTGGAAAGTCAGCTTGGAGAAGCCGGAAGAGAGCAGGACAAGAGTGCTTTCAGCCTGAGGGAGAACCAGAGCAGGAAGAAAGAGATAACAGGTAGAATCGATATGCTGGGCAAAGAAGAAGATAATCTACATGATCTTCTTCAGGAACTTCAGAGGGAAAATGACAGTTCCGGAAGCAGTATAACCTCTTTAAAGAACAGAACTGATCTATTGAAAAAGGAAAGCAACCTTTTGAAGGAAAAGCGGGGCCAGGAGGAAATTCTAAGGAATAACTACTCCCGTGAGAGAAATACATTAATGGAAAGTACAGCTGTTCTTGAAAAAGAAGTGCTGCAGATCAGGGAGAAACTGGGAAGAGCAAAGAGCTTGATGATAGAGCTTGAGACCAGAACAGCGTCTCTTCAAGAAAAATTGAAGGATCTGGAGGGTGAACCTGCGGTTGAAGAGAATCCTTTTCTTGGAAGATCACCCGAGGAACTGGCACATGAACTTGTGTCAAGAAATGCTGTTCTGGACAGGATCGGACCAGTGAATATGCTTGCTGTTTCTGAGTATGAGGAAGCCTGGGAAAGGCTTGAATATCTGGTGGAGCAGAGAGATGATCTTGAGAAGGCAAGAGCCTCTCTTTCCAGGGCAATTGCCGAGATAAATGCAGAGGCTGCAGCCAGATTTAAAGAGACATTCGACAAGGTCAGGATCAATTTCCAGACCATGTTCCTTAAACTTTTTGGTGGTGGCGAAGGAGATATTATTGCAATAGAAGGGGATGACCCGCTGGAGGGCGGTATTGAGATCCTCGCCAGGCCAAAGGGAAAGAAGCTGAAGAATGTGATTGCGCTTTCTGAAGGCGAAAAGGCACTTACTGCTGTTGCTCTTCTGTTCAGCCTTTATCTGGTGAAACCATCTCCATTCTGCGTTCTTGATGAGCTTGACGGACCTTTTGATGACTCTAATACAGACAAGTTCATTGCAATACTCAGAGACTTCAGCGAGAACACACAATTTATTGTTATTACCCATAACAAGCGAACTATGGAAGGGTCTGATGTTTTGTACGGAATCACCATGGCAGAAGAGGGTGTCAGTACTATTACATCTGTGAGCCTGGAGGAAATGGTGCAGCAGCAGTGAATCTGAAAGAAAAATTGAAGAAAAGCAGAGAGGCTCTTTCCAGAAAACTAGGGATAGCTTTTGGAAAGGGAGTAGATGAGGATACCCTTGAGATCGCTGAAGAGATCCTTCTGGCAAGCGATCTTGGCTGGGAACTTACAGAAATAGTGCTGAAGCGGTTCAGAGAAGAATTCAAACTGAACAGTGAAAGCGACTGGAAAAGAATTCTGGTAGCGGTTCTTGAAGAATTTCTTCCGGTGCACAAGCCCTGGACTCCAGACTCCAAACCAGCGGTAACTCTGGTTGTCGGGGTGAACGGCGCAGGCAAGACCACAACAATTGCCCGTCTTTCACAAACCATAAAGGCAGCAGGCGAGAGTGTTCTAATGGGATGTGCTGATACATACAGAGCAGCAGCTTCTGAACAGCTGGCTCTCTGGGGGCAGCGACTCAATATTCCCGTTCATACAAGTTTAGAGGGTGCGGATCCTGCCGCTGTTACTTTTGATGCCATAAGAAAAGCACAGGCTGATAACCTGGATCATGTAATAATTGATACAGCTGGAAGACTTCATACTCAGAAGGGTCTCATGGATGAGTTATCCAAGGTTTACCGTGTTGCCGGAAAGGCCATGGAAGGAGCTCCCCACAGAGTACTTCTTGTTCTGGATGGAACCGTAGGGCAGAATGCTCTTCCACAGGCACAGCAGTTCATGAAATTTCTACCGGTGACCGACCTTGTGGTGACCAAACTTGATGGAACTGCAAAAGGCGGATCTGTATTCGCAATGGCAAGGGAATTGAACCTTCCCATCCGTTACATCGGCGTTGGTGAAGGTGCTGAAGATCTGATAGAATTTAACGGGAGGACATTCATTGAAGCGATCGTTGGAGGAAATGACTGACCCAGGTGGTCTTGAGATATCCGAGCTTGCAAAGTCATACGGAAAAAAGACTGCTGTGGACCGCCTCTCCTTCTCTGTTCACAGAGGAGATATTTTCGCCCTTCTGGGTCCTAACGGAGCAGGCAAGACAACCACACTGAAGATGATCAGCGGTCTGATCATCCCTGATTCAGGATCGGTTACCCTGGACGGGGAACCTGCGGAGGATCAGAGACAGAGGATCGCCTATGTTCCCGATGAACCCACTATCTTTCCCAATCTTTCAGGCAGAGAATTCCTTCGTTACACTGGAAGGCTGAGAGGACTCGACCCAGAAGTTATCAATCAGCGTACATTGCTCTGTTCGAAAGTCTTCGAGATGGATGGATGGCTTGACAACAGATCCGGGTCCTACTCTCACGGCATGATTCAGAGGGTTGTACTGTCCGGTGCTTTTATTGCCAGACCGGATCTTTATGTGATAGATGAACCGCTGGTTGGTCTTGATCCTCCTGCGGCAGAAACATTCTGGAGAATGGTGGAGGCTGCTGCTGCGGAAGGCGCAGTGGTTATTATATCAACCCACACACTGGCAATTGCATCTCTGCATTGTAAGAGATTTGGAATAATTCACAACGGCAGGCTTCTGCGTACTCTTTCCCGAGGTGAGCTGTCTGGAGGTGACCTGCAGGATCTCTTTTTTAGGGTAACAGGCACTTC
>JAGLQD010000421.1 GCA_023136985.1 Candidatus Sabulitectum sp.
ATATTCCGGTGCAAACCAGACGAAAATGGTGAGTACCAGATCTGGCAGTGGGAAGATCAATCCCAGACCTGATGGTACTTCTTATTCTTATCACAGCCTTTCTTCAGAGCTCTCTGCCTGAAGACGGGCTGTACTGGGTTATTTTCAGCGACCGCGGTGCTGATATCGAGCACAGGCTGGAGATGGCTTCTGCAGACATTCTGGAAGGGCCTTCTGCGGGAAGAAGATTGCTTGCAGGCTTTACAACTGCCGATGTTTGTGATCTGCATCCGTATTCCGGGTATGTCCTTGAGGTAGAGGATATCGCTCTATCTGCCATCAGAACTTCTTCCCGGTATCTGAATGCGGTGAGCGTAAGACTTACGCAGTCTCAGGTAGAATTACTTCTTGAAGAACCTTTTGTTCAGGAAATACGGTCTGTGGGAGTGTCGAATTTCTCACCGTCTGAAGATATTCCTGCGCCGGATGCTTACGGTCTTTCAATGTCTCAGCTTGAACAGGTGAATATTTTAGCTTTGCATCAGCGTGGATGGACCGGCACCGGGGTGGTTATTGGTATGCTTGATTCCGGTTTTGAACTTGTTCACCCCTGTCTTCAATCTGCAGATGTTCTAGGCGCATGGGACTTCGTTAACAACGACAGCATAGTGGGATGGCAGCAGGAGGATTCGCTGAATCACCCTTCCCACGGAACAAAGACGCTTTCCGTTATAGCAGGATACCAGCCGGGTTCCTTTGTGGGCGGTGCCTTTAACTCTTCTTTCATTCTTGCAAAGACCGAGGATGTCAGTGATGAATATGAGCAGGAAGAAGATTTCTGGGTGGCCGGGCTGGAGTGGCTTGAGTCAGGCGGAGCTGATCTTGTGAGCAGTTCACTGGGTTATATAGACTGGTACGAACCTTACCAGATGGACGGTAACACTGCAGTTACCACCATCGCAGCTGATATTGCCGCCTCAAGAGGTATGGTTGTCTGGAATTCTGCCGGCAATAGTGGCCCGGGAGAGACCAGCCTTGTTGCCCCTGCAGACGGAGATTCAGTTTTTGCTGTAGGTGCAGTTGACGGAGCAGGACTGATCGCATACTTTTCCAGCCGCGGGCCAACTGCCGATGGCAGGATCAAGCCGGATGGATGTGCCAGGGGGCTCAATGCTGTGTTCGCAACTTACAACGGAACAGGTTACTCCACAGGCGGGGGCACCAGTTTTGCTGCTCCTCTTGTTGCATCTGCAGCGGCTTGTATTTCGTCAGCTCACCCTGACTGGGGTATGATGAGAGTTTATGAAGCTCTGAGAAGTACAGCAGATCGCTACAGCAATCCCGACAACACATACGGTTACGGGGTAATTAATGCCCTTGAAGCGGTAAAGCACAGATCCATTATTGGTCAGGTTCGTAGAAGTGATACAGGTGCTCCGCTTTCCATGTGTAATGTTACAATCGATATGGAGTCAGGCTCACCAGTTCACGCTATCACCAACCACAAGGGCTTCTTTGCCATTGAGCCAGGCAGTTTTGGCAGTTTTTCCGCAACCTGTACCGGCTGGGGGGCTCCAATTCCATTCAACGGGGTTCTTGATGAGAGCGGTATTGAAATAATCATATATGTGGATCCTGTAAATTCAGATAATTCTCCTTCGGTTTATCCCAATCCGTCTTCAAGTAATTTCTACATTGGATTTGATGTGGTGAATTCCGTCTCAGATGTTTCCTTCTCTGTCTACACTGTTGCGAATGAGAGAATATTTCACGAAGAAAGAGTTTCAGTATTGCCTGGTTGCTACAGAGCCCCATTATCAGGGCAGGCATTCTGCTGGAATGGATTAAACAACAATGGCGAGCAGGTTGCGTCGGGTCAATACATAGGAATGCTGAAGATCGGTGATTCTGTCCAACTGCTCAATCTTGCTCTGATCAGGGGCATGGAAGAGGATTGATTTTGAACAGCAGAATAACAAGAATTCTTCTGCCGCTGGCGGTTATAGCCGGCCTGGCATTCTTTGGAATAATTGATCTTTCCCTTCTTCCCATGGATGATCCTGATTTTCAGGCTACCCTTGCCACAATCGGAATTTACATGATCTGGTCAGTGCTTGAGAGCGGAAGAGAAACTAATTCGTCCAGGATCACTCTGTACGCTGTTCTTCTGGTCAGTGCTCTTGATACCTTTCTTCTTGAGCTAACAAACTTTTCGGGGCTTATGTACCTGAGATGGGCAGGAGTGGCACTTCTTACATCCGGATGTACTGCAAGACTTCTTGCTCTTCGAAGCGGAAACGCAATGTTCTTGAGATACGGCAGGATTGGGCAGGAACTTGGTATTGCACTGGGACTGGGCTCAGTTATCGGTACTGTAATTGCTATCTTCCCGGGTATTCAGTCTTCTTTGAAGGAAGATATTTAGTGAAGGCTCTTGTTCAAAGGGTATCTGAAGCAAAAGTATCAGTTGACGGTTCTGTTGCAGGAGAAATAGGAAGAGGCCTTGTTGTCATGGCAGGTTTCAGAGGAGAGGATACTCCTGAAGAGCTTGACTGGATGGTTGAAAAGATCACTGGACTTCGTGTTTTTCCTGATGAGGATCAAAAGATGAATCTATCGGTAAGAAACATCTCAGGCGAAATTCTTGTAATAAGTCAGTTTACTCTTCACGCTGATACCAGAAAAGGCAAGCGTCCCAGCTATATCAAAGCCGCTGACTCTGATACGGCTAATATTCTCTACAGGCTTTTTATTCAGAAAATTAAAGACAGACAATTTCCAGTAGCAGAGGGTGTTTTCGGAGCGCACATGTATGTTGAGCTCACCAACGATGGTCCGGTAACAATTATGATCGACTCTCCGTTGGAAAACATGAAATCTTTGTCTGGAGCCAGCGTATGAACTACTGGTATAATGTTGATACCGAGTTGATCCTTGCAAGCAGATCACCCAGGCGAACAGAAATATTGGGTTTTGCCGGTGTTCCTCATCGGGTGTACCCTTCATCTGTGGAAGAAACATCAATGGAGGGGCCGCCAGCAGACATAGTAACGCACTGGGCTCAGGCAAAAGCTGCAGATGTGTCACACAGGTTTCCTGATCATCCTGTTCTGGGAGCAGACACAATGGTTTTCAGGGATGGGGTTCTTCTTGGCAAACCACAAAGCACCGAGCAGGCTTTTCAGATGGTGCGCTCTCTGTCCGGAAGATGGCATACAGTGTACGGAGGAGTTGCCTTGATGTGGCAGAGCCGGGGGCTTTCTTTCTCTTTTGCAGAGGCTACCAGGGTGAAGTTCAGAGAGCTTCAAGATGACGAGGTCCGGGCGTACATTGCCACAGGAGAGCCTATGGACAAAGCAGGAGCATACGGTATTCAGGGGCAGGGCTCTGTTCTGATAGACAGGGTGGAGGGTTGTTACTTCAATGTAATGGGGCTGCCTGTATCCAGATTCCTTTACCGATTCAGAGAAAGTCTTACATAAAAAACGGGAGCGGTTTCCCGCCCCCGTACAAAACAAAAACAATAAAGCAGAAACTACCTGATAACCGCTACAGACTCTGTAACACTCATTCCGCTGGATGTAGAGAGCCTGACCAGATAGATACCAGACTCATCAACAGTTACATCGCGCATCTCCGAGGCTGATCCGGATGCTACCATTCTACCGGCTAAGTTGAACACTTCGATTGTTCCAGCGGAATTCCCAGGCAGAACAGCACTGATGTTGATAGTTCCCATTGATGGATTTGGCCCTACAGAGAGGAGCATATCACTGCCGTTACCCCAACCTGCGTCATCAATTCCCATTGGAATGTCCATGAGCTTCGCCCAGTGGCAATTTTCCACTTCGTGCAGGTTTGCCTGGTAGGCGCACTGAACAAAGGTCGCCAGGTGCAGCTCGTCCACATCCCATGATGAAAGGATATTGTATTCTGCTTCGGTGAAGATGGTGTCAGGATAAGGTCCTTCAAACACCAGTGTTTCTCCGTAGTAACCGAAAACATTCTTTCTGAATGCCTGCTCGAATACGGAACCAGCCCAGTAGCCAACACCTGGAATGTTGTCTTCCACAATTATGGGCCAGAGATTCATGGGAACAGTCCACTGAGGGTCTTCCTCTGCAATAATTCTGAAGCT
>JAGLQD010000422.1 GCA_023136985.1 Candidatus Sabulitectum sp.
TGGGAGAACAGCCCTGACACCGATGACTGGTACAACTCCATGGGCTTTACAACAGAAGTTCTCTGGAGCAGCCCGTATTGCCCTGGATCCGCAGGCAAGGAAAAAGTTGATGATCTTTACACTCCACCATCGTGGAGCATTATCAAACTTTACCAGGATACCGGTACACAAAGCTATTCTGCAACAATGGCCATGCTGAACACTGGAATGCAGTTTGTGAACCATGCAGGGCACGGCAGCACAAGTATGGTTTCTATCGGTTCAGGTTCACTGGGAAACTCCGAATTCATGGGACTTACCAATGTGTCGCAGAATGGACGTCCCACTATCTGGAACACCATCGCCTGTCTTTCTGGTTCATTTGACACAGGTACATGCCTTGCAGAGGCTTGGATCAGATCTCCCGGAGGAGGAGGTTTCTGTATAATGAACACCCGCTACGGCTGGGGTGAGCCTGCAGAGCCAGGTGATCAGTGGAGTGAGCTTGTGGATCAGGAATTCTTCGCTAACTTCTTTGTTGACGGTATGTATAATCTCGGTGTGGCTTACATGATGGCAAAAGATGATTTCATTGCTCTGATCCCCACAGATACTCACTACGACTGGATAGCAAAGAGCAACACTTTGTTTGGTGACCCTGAACTTCCAATGTACTCTTCCGTTCCTCTTGAAATGGAAACAGGCAACATATTCATGGCCGAAGGAGATCAGACTCTTTATGTGTCAGTTACCTCTGACGGAACACCACTTGCAAATGCAAGAGTCTGCCTTCTCCAGGGCGAGTGGGATGCCCCTGTTACATATGCTGTTGGTACAACAGATGCATCGGGCTCTGTAACGCTTTCATGGACAGACCCCATGCCTGGAGCTCCTGATGAGGCTAGAGTAACAGTATGGGCAAGAGATCATGTTCTGCTGACTGGAATGCATGTAGTTGGCAATATGGGAACTGGTGCTGGAAGTGATCAGACAATTCCAACCCTGCATATGAATTCTTCAAATCCTGTTAGCGGCACTGCCAGTCTTGCCTGGTCATTGCCTGGATCAGATACAGGAGAGATTGCCATTGTTGACCTCGCTGGAAGAATAGTAACACATCACCGGCTCCAGGGGTTTCAGGGAGTGTTCAACTGGCAGGCACATGAGAATCCTGCAGGAATCTATTTCGCAAGGCTGACTACATCTGATGGGGAGATCGTTGAAACCAGGATGATTGTGGTTCGCTGATGGGAAGGTGTTAAAGTGAAAGAACTCAAGAAGGAAAATGGTCTTGTTGTACTCCGGTTTGATAAAGGAGAAGACTTCATGGCAAGTCTTTCAAACTGGTGTGTTGAGAATGATGTTCAATCCGCAGCAATTCTTTGTGGGATTGGAATGCTGGAAAACATGGAAATAGGTCGCTACAACGGTACTGAATACACAAGGATGACAGAGAATGAGTCCTGTGAGATCCTTTCACTTCAGGGCAGTGTGTCCATGAAAGAAGGAGCGCCTTTTGTTCATCTTCATGTTTCATTCGCTGATCATGATTTCAGAGCAGTTGGAGGGCATCTTTTTAGTGGAAGAGTGTCTATGACAATTGAGCTTGTTGTGGCTCCAATGTCTCCCGGCCTTGTTAGAAAGCCAATGGGTGGTGTTTTCTGGCAGATGGACAGCTGAACACTTGACGCAGGCGAAGCAATTATTATTATACGGTCGCTTCGTAATGGGGCTGTAGCTCAGTTGGTATGAGCACTTGACTGGCAGTCAAGGGGTCAGGGGTTCAAATCCCC
>JAGLQD010000423.1 GCA_023136985.1 Candidatus Sabulitectum sp.
GAGGGGCGGATTGGTGTCTACTTCCAACTTAATTCGGATTTTTGCCAGCGGTCCAGTCTGTTTGCCGTGCCGGAGATCAATCACTTTGCCAAGCGAACTATCTTTAAGAAAGGCATTTTTGATTGTCGAATCCGCCCTCTCACGATCAGTGATTTCAATATTGTAGCCGTAGGCGGCCAACTCGTCCGTCAGGTACAGCAAATGGTTTTTCAGCTGAAAATCGGAATCTGGTTTTTGCAGGATAAAATCCATATCTTCAGAAAAGCGATTTAATCCGTAAAAAATCCGCAGGCAAGTTCCCCCTTGAAATAGCGCGTATTTAAAGAAATCACCCCGACCTAATGCAGCGAGAACTACCTCTTGCGTAATTTCTCGAATTGCCTGTTGCTCTTCAATATCCGTTTTGCAACTGTAAGAAAGTAGTCGTTGTTGAATCATCTGGACGCTCATTTAATCAAGTCCTCCAGCCAGCTAGTCAGGAATCGCTTGACCCTGCCATTTTTATAATTCTCTATCAAGCTAGACAACTCCTGCGGTTTAACAGACATTAAATCCTGTACATCAATTCGCATACTTTTTTCCACCTCATTCATGCCCACCCAATTCAAACGATGAATATATAAATAATCGGCAAGTGACTTTGCTGGTGAAGCCATAAAAAAAACATTCCCATTTTCATCTTCGCACCGTTCAACTCCAAAATAAAATGTGCGCTGAGGGACATGTTTGTAACTGAAAATGCCAAGTGGAGTTTTGAACTCTTTGGCATTACGATAACTGACGCAAGTACATGTATAAACTGCTTCAGGGATCCACCCATGGTAGTTTAAAGCCATTTCTAAGCTTATATAGCTGGGTCCGTAAATACGTTGAACCAAACTATAAATGCTGACAGGTTTTTTCTGATATTTAGGCGCCAAGCAGTACAAACCACGACGGATATTCAGAATTTCTCCACTTGCTATCGCACGTTTAATAAGTCCATGGCGGCTAAAGTCAGAGCCGTCAATCGCTACTGTCGAATCAGCAAGAGTGAAAACTCCAGTTGGTGCTTCAAAAAATCGTTCTGTCAGTTTATTCATAACTTTATTTCCTGCTGAAATGGTCGCAATATGACTATTTCTAATAAAACCAACATACGATATTTGACACTGCAAGTCAATAAATTATCCATGAGATGGATCTCTTTTTCAA
>JAGLQD010000424.1 GCA_023136985.1 Candidatus Sabulitectum sp.
GATAGCCTGTTAACAGGTAAGCTTCCTTACCGAAAGCTCCTGTTTCAATACAGCCGCTGCAACCGCCTTCGCGGGCGTCCTCAATGGATTTGCCTGATCGCAACATCTCCAAAACATAGACATCCGGATTGAATACAGAGGGATAACCATATCCCTGCCGGATCACACGGCAAGCGGTGTTCAGGAATCGATCAGGTGTTTTGCTGCTTATGTGAACAGAATTGCCCGGCTGAAGAATATGAAGTTCTTCAATCACTTCCAGCATAATGTAGGACACCTCATTGACACCATCAGAGCCATTGGCTGTTACACCACCGATATTGATGTTTGTGAAATCATTGTAAGTGCCACTTTCCCTGGCGGTAATTCCAACCTTGGGAGGCGCAGGATGATTGTTGACTTTGATCCAGAAGCAACTGATCAATTCTTTAGCTTGATCCCGTGTCAGAGTACCGTCCGCAATTCCTTTGTTGTAAAAAGGTGCTAAATGCTGATCAAAGTGGCCGGGATTCATTGCATCCCATCCATTCAGCTCTGTAATGGTACCCAGGTGAACAAACCAATACATTTGAATTGCTTCCCAGAAGTTACGTGGAGCCTCAGCAGGTACCCAACGGCACACTTCTGCAATGTGCTTAAGTTCACCTGCTCGCCTGGGGTTCCTCTCTTTTTGGGCTAGTTCATCTGCCAGGTCTGCGTGGCGCTGGGCGAATACAATCGCGGCATTGCAAGAAATATCCATGGCTCTTAATTGTTCGGCTCTATCGGTGGCTTCAGGATCATTCAAATAGTCGAGTTTTTCAATCTGATCTGCGATCTCCTTCTTTAAATCCAGCATACCTATTTTGTATATCTTCCCATCCAGACAGGTATGTCCCGGAGCTCTTTGCTCCATAAACTCGGTGAATAGACCCGCCTCATAAGCAGTCTTCCATTCTGAGGGCACATGATCGAAAATGCGCTCTCTTTGTGTCTTACCCTTCCAATAGGGGATAACTTTCTCTGCATATAGTTCAATATCCTCTTCACTTATGGTGTATCTCTGTTGTTCTCGAGTATTCAGAATTCGGAGATCCTCAACACTGTGACATGTCAATTCAGGGAAGGTGGGAACTGCTTTGGGATACGGTCCTCGCTCTCCAACGATCAGCTCATCGTCACCGAGATACAGGGTCTTTCGTTTGCAAAGATCCAGAAACGTTAAAGCTCGCAAGACTGGTATCGAGTATTTTCCGTAATTGTTCCTGTAAAACTCAGTTTCAATCAGAGCACGCTCAATGGAAAGTGTATGTTCAGCTTCAACACTTAATCTGCGAAGCCTTCTAATTCTCTCATTCATACCCGTTCCAATCTCATTGGTGTGATGCTTATTGTCAGACACACTCCAGTCTATCGAAACATGCTCACAATGTGTTTATCTAAAGGAAAACTGTTCAGTCTAAATGAAGAAAGAATATCTCCAATAGCAGAAAGGCAGTCAAGAATGGAAATCTAAACCTGATCTGTAATCGGATAGAAATGTATCAGAAGTACACCGAAAAAATCAGGTGCATGATTGAAGGAAGATTCCCGAATTCAGTTTCTTCCTCCCCAAGACCACTGCTGATGCCTGCGTTCAATGCTGCGTTGTCTGACAGGCTGTAGTCTCCCCCTGCGCTGAATTGAATGGAATGATCATTCATGTTAAGAAGGCTGCCTGCATTCAGTGTCAGCAGCGGGTTTGCTGTTACACTGATACCGGTTGCAAGATAGTGCTTCGCCATTAGATACACTCCACCGCTGGTGTAAGCAGGCTGATTCAGATTTGTCGAATAGTCTTCATGATTTTCAGTTCCAGGAGAGTTGAAATGGTACTCTATGAAACCGTAGAAAGTACTGTTGTAAAAACTGCGTTCCAGTCCGGTTGAAAGGCGCCAGTAAGAGTCTTCATTTTCAGGTTTTGTCACAGCTGATTCTATCCAGCCCACAGAGCCTCCAATAGCTCTGTTCAGGCTTGCTCCAAGCTGTTTGTTCTTTCTGAACCCTGCAGCAAGGATGGAGATATCGGTGTTCAGCGCATAGAGACGGGTTCTTAACCAATATCCGTTTTGTTCTACTTCTGCTTTGTCTCCGAATACAAAACCGCTCTCAATTTCAGACATCATTCCAATTGGGTAAACGGCTCTGATTGCATCAACGCCCACTCTGTAATCCGTATTAATCGCTCCATACGGGAAAGGTGCGATAAAGTCTGTGGGGCTGATTGATTTGGAAACACCCCAGAATATCGCCTGTCGGCCCAGTGTAATTCTTACTCTGGCAGGTCTTACCTGAAAGCTTAACCGGTCGATGTTCTGAAGAATGCTGAAGTTTTCTGCTCCACTCCACTCTGCTGGAAAAATTCTTGCATCAGGATCGGTTATTCTGAACTGAGATTGTTCATTCTCTCCTTTTAG
>JAGLQD010000425.1 GCA_023136985.1 Candidatus Sabulitectum sp.
ACCAGAGCAGCAGTACTTCTTTTTGGAAAAGAACCGCAAAGAGTTCATCAACAGGCAGTTCTCAAGATAGGAAAGTTTCTCTCTGAAACCGATATTCAAAGCACGGACATTATTAAAGGCAATCTTTTTCAGCAGTTGGATACAACCCTTGAGGTACTGAGATTGAAATACCTGATGACCTACACTCATTTTGAAGGGCTTCACCGGATCGATAACCTGGAGTATCCCTATGAGGCTCTCCGTGAGGCTGTCATCAATGCTCTCATTCACAGAGACTACTTCAGTACTGCTGAAACACAGATTCGGGTCTATCCTAACAAGCTTGTTATCATGAATGCAGGGAAACTGCCTGATGAAATCTCTCTTTCTGCTTTGAAGGGAAAACATCCCTCGAAACCTGGCAATCCCAGGCTGGCTACTGTTTTTCATCATGCTGGTTTCATTGAAAAGTGGGGTTATGGCACAGTCAGGATTGTTGAACAATGCCGAAGGAATGGTTTGCCTGAGCCTGATTTCGAACAAACAGGAAATACCATAGCAGTTACTCTTTATAGAAACATGCTTTCAGAAGAGTGTTTGAAGAAGCTTAATCTGAACCGGAGACAGAAGGAAACAATTCGTCAGCTTAAAGAAACAGGAAGCATAAAAAATAGGCATTACAGAAACCTTCACGGCGTTTCAGAAAGAACAGCAACGAGAGACCTGCATAGCCTTGTATCATGGGGGGTGCTTGAGACCACCGGCACAACCGGCCAAGCTGTAACATACACATTAAGAACAAGATACAATGATATTTCTGGAACCCGCCATGAACCCGCCATTTCAGACGGAACTAAAAATATTAATGGCGATAACAGGCTGGATACAGAAAATACTGTTCTTGGGAATGACGCAGAAATAGCATCAGATAACATTGCAGTGGAGCATAATAGAAAAGAATCTCAGGTTAATCCAACATGTCCGGTTCATGGGGGGGCAGGAAGCGGTTTTCCCTCTGATATTCGCCAGACCACCGGGCAAGTTACCGGACATGATAACACCCAAGATAAAATGATGTTCAGTGGTTCTCAGCATCTTCTCGTATTTCTGAAGAAAGAAATGTCCAGAGCTGAGCTTATGAAAAAACTTGGGCTGAGTAGCAGGAAGAATTTTGTATCTGAGTATCTGGAGCCATTGCTGAATAACGGGTTGATCGAAAGAACCATTCCGGATAATCCGACAAGTAGGAATCAGTTGTATCGCATGACTGAAAAGGGTCAGAAATTGCTGCAAGATATGAAAGAGAAGTAATGAAATACGTATCGGGGTTATTGGTAAAAACAAGAGGAAGAGAATTGTTGCATCAGTATGGTTATCAGATATGATGTTCTACGGCAACACAGTAAGCAAGCCGATACCATCATATCAGATATACAAGGGAACTGTTTTCGAGATGGTGGATCAGGCTGTAGACTTTGTCATGTCCAGGGTTGATTGCTATGTGGGTG
The DNA here is from genome assembly GCA_023136985.1 of Candidatus Sabulitectum sp. Classification (GTDB taxonomy): domain Bacteria; phylum Fermentibacterota; class Fermentibacteria; order Fermentibacterales; family JCC-6; genus Sabulitectum. Next base: position 1,488 of record JAGLQD010000425.1, read on the forward strand.
AAGCCATTGAAAGCGTTCAGGTTCCTGTTGAGTATGAGATACCCCATCAGGTTGTCAGAGAAGCCATCGTGAACGCAGTGGCCCACAGAGACTACACCAGTAACAGCAGCGTTCAGGTAATGCTGTTCAGGAACAGACTTGAGATATGGAATCCAGGCGGATTGCCCTCTGGTCTTACAATCAGCAAGTTGTATGCACCACATTCATCGATCCCTGCAAATCCGCTGATTGCTGAAGAGATGTACCGGGCGGGGTATATCGAGAAAGCCGGAAGCGGCACCCTCGACATGATCAGCAGGTGCCGGGAAGCGAAGATCTCGGAACCGGTTTTCTCTGTTGAACCAGGGAAGTTCATCATTTCCTTCAAAAGAAAATCCAGCCTTACCGGTCAAGTCACCCCCCATGTTACCCCTCATGTTACCCCCCATGTTACCCCGCAAGATAAAGTGTTGTTATCGACTTTTCAGAACAGACTCATTGCCATTCTTGTCGGAGAGAAATCAAGAACAGAGCTTATGGAAACTCTCAATCTTAGAGATCGTAAAAGCTTTATGAATAACTATATAGAGCCATCAATAGTTTTAGGATATGTTCAAATGACAATTCCAGAAAGTCCACAAAGCATTAACCAGAAGTATTGTCTTACTGAATTGGGTCAAAAGATAAGAAATGAGTTTACCGGACATGATACCGGACATGATACCGTGCAAGTCTCAGACAAATTTCAACGAAATATCATAGGTTTGATCAGTGTAATGAATGGAGAATTGTCAAGATCAGAGATAATGACGATTCTCGAAGTTACTCGAAGAGAAACATTCTACAAAAATTACTTGAAACCTTCGCTTGAAAATCAACTGTTAGAAATGACATTGCCTGATTCTCCTCAAAGCAAGAAACAGAAGTATCGATTAACAACTCAGGGGCAAAGATTGCAAAAGAAATTGAAGGCTGAAAAGTGAGTTCGATACAGAGAAATGGAAAGCCGGAAGATTTGATAACCTACCCCACGGGAAATGATGTCAGTTACATAACCCTGCAGATTGCAGAGTATGGTAATGAATCAGAAAATGCTGAATACAAACAACTGTGGCGCAGCGATTTCTTAAAAGTCATTTCAGCTTTTGCGAACGCCCAGGGAGGCGTGCTTCATATCGGGCTTGATGACAGGGGCAAACCGGTAGGAATACAGAACACAAAGAAGCTGCTGGAGGATATTCCAAACACTATCAGGAATAAGCTGGGAATCGTACCTTCAATAAATCTTTACACTGAAGAAGGTAAAGAAGTTATTAAGATAAAAGTTGTAGCTTCATCTGTTCCGATCTCATTCAATGGAAAATTCTATGTAAGAAGCGGCAGTACCGTGCAGGAACTGAGTGGAAGCATCCTTACTGATTTTCTTTTATCAAAATCAGACAGCACCTGGGACGAGCGAATTGAAGAGAGTGTATCTCTTGATGATCTTTGCACAGAAACCATTGAACGGTATAAAAGACTTGCACAAAAGAGAATTCCGTCAATTGTGTACGAAACAGACATCAGAATACTCCTGAAAAAGATGAATCTGATCAATGACAGGGGTATCACCAGGGCAGCGGTTCTTCTTTTTGGTAAAAACACTCAGAAGTATAATCGCCAGGCAGTTCTTAAAATTGGCAAATTTCTTTCCGAGATAGAAATACAATCAACAGATATTGTTAAGGGCAACCTGTTTGAGCAGTTGGATAATGCTCTGGAGATTCTTCAACTGAAGTATCTGCGCAGCAATATTCATTTTGAAGGTCTGCCTCGAATGGATGTTCTTGAGTATCCGTATGTGGCATTAAGAGAAGCCATCATCAATGCACTGATTCATCGGGATTATTCCGGTACTGCCCAGACTCAAATTCGGGTTTACCCTAATAAGCTGGTTATCATGAACCAGGGAATGCTCCCTGCTCGTGTTCCGGCAAGTGACCTGAAAATCAGTCATCTTTCTGTTCCCGGCAATACCCTGCTTGCTGAGACATTCTACAATGCAGGTTTTATTGAAGCCTGGGGCTATGGTACCATTAAGATAAAGGATCATTGTCTTGCACTGGGTCTACCTGAACCCGACTTTGAAGAATCAGCCGGTGCAGTAAAAGTTACCCTTTACAAGAATATGCTTTCAGAGGAATATCTCAGGAAACTCAACCTGAATAAGAGGCAGAAAAAAACACTTGCACTGTTAGACAAGAGTGATTCAATCAAAAGTAAAACATACGGAAACATTCACGGAATCTCTGAGAAAACAGCATTACGCGATTTGAACGCGCTTGTATCGTACGGGGTACTTTACATATCAGACATTTCTGTTAAGCCTATAAAGTATTGTTTAAGAACAAGATGCAAGCCAGTTAAAAAAATCCTGCAAAAACCGGACAAAATCGCTATAAATACTCAAATTCCTTTAAAAACGCATGAAATAAGAGCTGAACAAAAGAGTGATGATGTGCTGCATGGCAGTGGTCAAGATATGCCAGGGCATGCAGATAAGCTACTTGACCATCCAGCGGAACAGTGTAGTGCACATGATAGTGCACATGATAAAGAATCAAGTGCAGATGATCAGGCATTAAATGCACATGATAGTGCACATGATATAGAGAGTCTTAATGAACAGGAAAGAAGATTATTGAAGGTGATGTATGGAGCAATGTCCAGATCAGAATTAATGGAATTGCTGGACTTACGACATCGAGGATATTTCTACAATCACTTTCTGAAACCAC
>JAGLQD010000426.1 GCA_023136985.1 Candidatus Sabulitectum sp.
TTCCTCCATCTAACTTTTCAGTTTAACCGTTTGGTTAAATATAAGAAATAGATTCCCATTGTCAACAGTTCCATATACTTATTCCTGTGTTCTGCCGGTTTGCTGTTAGTGGATCAGAACCATTCGCATGCTGAATGGAAGTTTTTTAGACTGGCGGGTACAGCAGTAAATTCCGCTTGAAAGGTCTTCTGCATCAGAAGAAATGCTGTGTTCAACTTTGGTTCGATAGCCACCATCCGGATCTCTTACTTTTCTCCCACGAACACCATAAACTGTAAGTTCTACATACATTCAACTAACAGAATGTAAGTAATCGTTGTTCACAAGTTTAGGGGATTGGGATCGCTCTGTAAATGTTCTAAGAACGAGTCTAAACATCTATCCGCTCCACAATCAGTACCTTTTTATCCAGATCAATACTCTTGACGACTATTTTTTCGCCTGTATCAAAACCATGTCTGCCTTCGCCTCTAGCCAGCCAGGTCTCTCCTCTTACCTCAACTCGCATATCTCCATCGAACTGAGAAGCTCGAATTACAAACCCTTTTCTTCCCATGAGTTTGTCATAACCCTGGCCGTGATAAGATGGTTTACGTAAATACTTCACCAATGCCACAATAAGCCCGGCAAGTACAAGAAGTGAAATTAAGAGACAAATTGATCCATCCATACAAACCCCTCTTTACGAATTATCAATGATTACTAACGATGGCAATCTCTTGACTACTCGTCAAGTGATATACCACCTGTAATGTACGACGCATATCTGCATCAGCTGCTATTGACTGCAAAAAGAGCCCGGTGCTATCATAGCGCTGTTAACTGTACTGATATGTACTGGAGGACTATGATATCATGTAAAATACATCCGGATTCTGTCTCTGCTTCTTTTGCTGCGTTCAACTGTTTCTGCCTCAGACGGGGAAACAGCATTACAAACAACGGTTTTGCCTGCAACTGACAGCGCATCACAGAGAGTGATTGAATGGAACTTTTGACTCCCATGTATTTATAGATACACAAACCATAGAATGGAGTTTTCAATGAAAAGAGCACTACCGGTTCTTATGGCGCTTCTCGCAGTTTTTGCTGCTGCAACAGCCGTTGCCCAGGAGCCTCCAACTGTTATTACTGTAAGTCACATTCTTGTCTGTTATGAAGGCTGCGCAGCCCGTGGAGTTTTTACCCTGACCAAAGAGGAAGCTCTCGCGAAGATTGAAGATATAAGCGCAATGATCATGGATGGTGAGATTGATTTCGCAGAGGCCGCTTCAGAGTATTCCCAGTGCCCCTCCGGTGAAAACGGTGGTGATCTGGGCGAATTCGGTCGGGGTCAGATGGTTCGCCCGTTTGAAGATGCAGCTTTTGCTCTACCTGTAGGTGGAGTTTCCGGTATCGTCGAGACGCAGTTCGGTTTCCATCTGATCTTTAGGGAAAAATAACATTGATGTTGCTGTGATTCTTCCTTGGGTTACGATCAGTTAACTTTGTCAGGAGCCATATGAAACATGAATTGGTAAAGACTGCGATCAAGCCGTTTGAGGAAACTCTGCACGGTCACAGGATTGTTGACAACTACAGGTGGCTGGAAACTGAAAGTGAAGAGCGTTCAGCCTGGATTAACCGGCAGAACAAACTTGTTGACGATCTTTTTCTGGATGCTCCAGGGCTTGAAGCTTTCTCGAAACGATTTGATGAATTGTTCAACTACGACAGAACAGGCTTTCCAACTGCAACCCTCTCACAGATCTTTTACACCCGTATTAAACGCGGTGAAAAACATGCCTCGCTGTACATGCGCCTGTGGCCCCATGGAAAAGAGCAGATTCTTATCAACACAAGTGATTTCAGCACAGAGGGTAATGTAAGTCTTGGTTCCTATGCGCCAACGCGAGATGGCAAGCTTCTTTCATACCGGTTGTCAAAAGATGGAAGTGACTGGACGCATCTCTACATCCTGAATATTGAGACAGGGGAAATACTTGATGAGATCCCGAAACTGGTTTACACCGGGATAGAGTGGCTGCCGGACAACAGCGGGTTCATCTACTCTCGCTCTACCGACCCGGACAATCTTTCAAAGAACGGTATGAAGGTTTTTCTGCACAAGCTGGGAACAGACTGGCGGCAGGATGAAATGATCTTTGGACATGGGCTTACCGAGACCGATCTGCCTTTTGATTCCGCTGTTTCCCGTGATGGACTCCACGCTGTTATCAGTGTAAAGCACGGTCTTACTGTAAATGAGCTTTTCTATGCTGATCTTTCTGCTGACGAGATCAGGTTTGACTCTATAACAGGCAACAATGCCGATCGGTTCTTCGCTAGCATCCATAGAGGTGTACTCTACATAAGAACAAGCAACAAGGCACCAAACTACAAGATATGCAAGGTTAACCTGGACGGATCACTACCCCTTTTAAACAAGTGGAAAACACTTGTTCCAGAGGGTGATGCTGTACTGATTGGGCTCAGTTTGATGGGCGACAGAATGTTTGTAAAGCAGTCAATCGATGTTAGAACACATACATTTATTCATTCTCTGGATGGAAAGAGAATCGGAGAAATTGAATATCCCGGCATTGGCAACGGCTCTCTCCCTTATGGTGAGGACGAAGTAAATGCTGTGTTTGTCTACTACTCCTCCGCTTTTCAACCCGGTGAGACCTATCAATATGATATACACCAGAATACGCTAACGAAATTCGTAGAAACCAATCTGAAGATCAACACCGACGCGTACATGACCGAACAGGTATTTTTCAAGAGTTTCGATGATACGGTTGTGCCCATGTTCATAGTGCGCCACAGGAATGTTGAGCTGAATGGCTCTAATCCTGTAATTCTTACTGGATACGGAGGATTCGGTTCATCAAAGTTACCGTTCTTCTCTGCCTCCACGGTGTTCTGGCTGGAGCAGGGAGGTATTTATGCAGTTGCCAATCTTCGTGGTGGTGGTGAATACGGCGAGAACTGGCATAAGGCAGGAATGCTGGGGAACAAGCAGAATGTCTTTGATGATTTCATAGCAGCAGGAGAAGCACTCACAGGCAAAAGACCGGTACGACTTGCAGGAGATGATAATTTCTCTGTTCGCAGATACACCAGCAGCAAGCATCTTGGTATTATGGGCGGCAGTAATGGTGGCCTGCTCACCGGGGCTGCGCTGGTGCAACGCCCGGATCTGTGGGGTGCGGTTGTGTCCAGTGTTCCACTGCTTGATATGCTGCGCTTTCATCTTACACAGGGTGGAAAGTACTGGATATCTGAATACGGCGATCCAGACAAGCTTGATGATTTTGAATGGCTGCTATCGTATTCACCTTATCACAATGTAAAAGAGAGTTCAAGCTTTCCTCCAACCTTTCTGAAAACATCACTTCATGATGACAGGGGAACTGACTCGCTGCATGCGTTCAAGATGACCGCAAGACTGCAGGATGTAAATGTTTCAGATAACCCCATTATTCTGCGAACAATGACAAAGGTCGGGCATGGTGCCGGAAGAACCACTCAGATGAATATAGATGAGCAGACGGAGCTTTTCCTCTTCCTTACAAAATATCTGATGTAGCTGAAGTTAACTACCCTGCCGACTTAGGGTTGGCGGGGTAGTCGCATAACTAACACGATAATCAGTGGTTACAATACTGTATTCAGGCTAAGCCTCAATCCCGTGATTCTGTTGTTGCAGCACACTCTAAATATGAGTAGGATTGACGGCTTTGGCTATTGTTACAAATTGAACAAACTGTTTTATGCTTTCAGCATTCTTTGAAAGGAAATTTGAATGAGAAAAATGATGCAACCATTGTTTGTAA
>JAGLQD010000427.1 GCA_023136985.1 Candidatus Sabulitectum sp.
CGGAAGCAGGCTCCTGAGTTTCCTGCAGGACAGGAATCTTCCATCACATCTCTGGCGCTGAAATAGCAGGGGCTTACTGTGCTCAAAGTAAGGTCTACCATGCCCGGATTGCAGTCTTCGGTGCAGTTAAAGCGTTCCCTTCCCGAAGAGGCGATCTGTTTCATCTCATGGTCATCGTGAATAAAGACCGAGCTGCATGCTCCGTTCAATATGGACTGTCCGGCTTCAGTGCATATCCGATAGATTTCTCCTGCTGAACGGCACTGCTGAAGATCTGCTGCTACTATGTGCAGTTTTTCTATCCGATCTCTTGCCAGAGATGAATTTTTCCGATCTTTCTTTGTTTCCGAAATATCAACGATGCATCCAACACAGAAATCCGGTTCATCTCCTGACATTGAATAAGCCCTGCCCCGTTCCATTACCCAGAGAGTATTACCGGAGCTGTTCTTAATTCTGTATGTGATGCTGTAGTCTTTGCGATTTTCAAGTGAATCATCTATTGTCTCTAATACCATACTGCGGTCTTCGCTTAGAATAACAGATGCATAGGGCTTTGATTCAGAGAGCAATTCGATTTCAGAGAACCCCGCGAAAGAGGCAGATCCCGGAGCTATGAATTCCATTGTTCTCTCTTTGTTGACCCTTGCCTGGAAGAACATGCCTGTATGGAGCCCCTGATACGGACATTCCCTGAAATTGTTCCTTGAAACAACATCAGCATTGGTCTGAGCCCTGGAATTGCCGGTTCTGTAGATCCTGTATCCCCGTTCTGCCTGTGATACCTCTGAAGAGTATGGAGCACAGATCAGTGAGATCGTAAGGGTGCTTTTGTCTTCCTTCTTCCTTGTTGTTCTAAGACGGAGAGTTCTTTCTGCTTTCAGCATTGCGATTATGTATTCTGCTTCAGGACCTATTGCCTGCGGTATAAGAATCTCTGCTATGCTATGCTCTGAGATATCTTCAGGTGTCCAGCCGAATTCTGCGTGAAATGCGGTATTTGCTCTAACAGCGTTCCCGGTGGCATCAGAGTAAAGAGAAGGTTCACAGGAGTTTTCAAAGGCATTGGTCAAAAGTTCCCTGTCGCTGCATTTGTCAGTAGTTCTCTGCTGTGAGTTCTCGGGGATCTCTTTGAATATGAAGCAGACAAGC
>JAGLQD010000428.1 GCA_023136985.1 Candidatus Sabulitectum sp.
AAGCATGTTATCTGCCTGTACCCTGAGGTCTGCAAGACCGGTGCCAATAACCCACCCGCCAATAATATGGAGGCTGTCACCGTCTGCCAGATTCACCGGACCCATAGAAATTAGAAAACGATAGTCGAACGGCTGATAACCCATGGCAAGCGGGTTGTCATGCACTATGGGGAACGGACCGGGGTTTGCAGGCAGGAAAGCTTCCGGAGCACTTGGGTCACCAATCCAGCCGGCCAGATATGCGGGACCGCTCCGCCTGCCGTTGATATCCCGATTCTCTCCCCAGACATAGCCGTAGGATGACACATCAGAAGCCGGATCTTCTTCCATATACCACCAGGAATGAGACAGTGGAACAGGGTATCCGAACACATCAATTGGTCTTTCAATGGTGCCATCTGCTTTCTTTACCCAGAAATCAAGCAGACGCCAGCCAAGAAAACCGTTGCAGGGCGGGGAAACGGTAGGTTCACCGGAGTCATCAGTTGATGAAGCTGGATTATTCCCGTCCCACATGTAACTCATGTTTCTTGGCACAACAGCGTAAGTGGTATCTCCCACTGTGTGATGCCAGAACCCGGGCGGTCTGCCATCTGCAAACAACTCTAATCCGGTATTGGGTTCTACTGTGTAAATTGTGTCTCCAGCCACCGTTTTGAACAACACTGTAAAGTGATCAGATACACCGTCAGAGTTCACATCAGCATCCACTATTCCATCAGTTCCCGAGTAGTTATAGTGATAAAAGATATCGTCTTCGGGGTCACTCCAGGATGCGTCAGGGTTCCTCTGATAAATGAATAAATCAGCCTGACTGGCCTTCATTCCAGAGTCAAACTCATAGTCGAGAGTAGCGTCAGGATCGTTACACCATATGGCATGACCATCGTAGAAAACCATGTCGTCATCGTAGAATGTCGGAGACGGATCAGCAAAAGCTATGTCGCAATCGGCAAATATTGAGAAGCAGAAAGCATCCAGAGGGACTCCGGGGTTCCCGAAATCGCTGAAGTGTGTCACAGTTATATCATTAACAGCAAACTGATCAAATCCGGGTGTGCTCCAGCTGTAGGCTCTCTGGAATGTTCTTACACCCATGGGGTAATCGTTGTGAATGGACCAGTCGTCTTCGCCCCAGACGGTTTCCTCATGTGCAGTAGCTCCAGGGGTTGATTTAATCATAGGAAAGCCCTGGCTGGGCCAGTACTCAAGATAGCCCATCATCGGATAGTAAGATGAGCTGACATATGCGCCGGATATACCGCCTGGAACCACTGAACCAAAAGCAGATGCCCAGATCGATCCAAACCAGAGATATGTGGAACCTTCACCGCCAGGCCATTCCATACTGTTGTTATAGAGGGCTCCATGAAGCCCCACATTTGTAAAGATCGCCCAGAGATTGGAAAGATTGTGCAGGCTGGTTGCCACAAAGGGTCTTCCATCTGATTCTCCCGAAAATGGAAGAGATTCCATTCTATCGTATTTCGATTCAGCCAGAGAAGAAACAGCCACCAGAACAAGAACAACAGGTAAAAGCCTCCTGAGAGTAATACTCATCTTTACCTCCCCATCTGAGCAAAAAGCTCGAGGAGGTCCAGCAGAAAGTTCTCAGACTGCGGATCAAGATACAGACCATGCCCAACCTGCTTACAGATAAACCACGAATTTATGTACTTTTTGTTAAGGAAGGAATAAGAAGCAGCAGAAGCCGAAACGTCTACAATGTCCGTATCAAAAACACTTTCCCGTACAGGGTTGCCGGTTCCGAATTTATAATCGGAAGCAATCTGTAACAGCCCCGCTGTAGAAGCCACAGACTGGAGAAGATCACCTGTATCTCCTCTTATCTCTTGAAGCATGACTCTTGCGGCAAGGGCATCAAGGGTGATCTGGCTGTTCTGATCGGGTGCATTGAATGAAGCATAGTCGTAAATGATGTTCTGGTTTACCATGATCCATGTGTAGTAGTCAATCCCCTGTTCAATATCAAGTTTTTGAAGTGGAACTGTAAGGTAGACAAAACCTGCAACTGTGCTGTCCCCGCTGTAGAACGCGCCGCTCTGAACGTTGAACAGATCTACACAGGCAACAGCATTGCTGTGAGACTGGGTAAATTTAAACTGAAGATCGGTACTTAACTGATTTGTGAACAGGTAATTGTAAATTTTATCTCCCACCCAGACCTCACCTGAATCAGTGGTCAGCGGAAGCCAGATATCCAGAGAGTCCTTTGGCAGATCTGGGTCAATACACTGAAAAATGGTCCACATGGTATCCTGGATCTGCACTTCATCCTGATACTGTACTACCACGGAACCTCCGCAATCCTTCTGAATTGCTGATTGAAAAAAAGCATCTCCCTGACTCCGGTAATCCTCAAGAAAAAGACAGACAATCCCGGCTCCCAGAAACCCCTCCGCCCGGGAAAGATCCACGGCTATTGCCTGCTGGAAATAATCAAATGCGTCAAGATGTTCACCATGCTGAACAGCCTGCCAGCCCAGTTCAAGAAAACCGTCATAACCCTCCGGCTCTGGAAGGTCCGAGGGATTCCGCATGCAAGCCACACTGAAGAGAGCAAGGAAGATCAGAAAGGAAAAAATGATTACACTTCTCATTAAATTCCTCCTCCCACTCTAACAAGCTTCAGAATCTCCGAATATCCCAGTGACTCCAGCCTGGCAAAATAAACTCCGGGGGGAATAGAACTGCCGGAACTGTCTCTGCCATTCCAGGAAACCGTATGCAAACCTCCCGGCAACTCTTGATCAACAACGATTCTTAGAAGCCTCCCGGAGATGTCATACACACTAAGAGTTACCGCTGAGACCTCCGGCAGCGAAAACCGGAAAGAGACCTGAGACAAAAATGGATTTGGAAAACTGCCCTGCAAAACAGGAACTGACAAAATACCAGGTGAAAACAATCCCGGACTCTGTCCTAGAACATAAATTCCTTCATCGGTTATAGATGCATACATTCTTCCTTCAAGGAAATAGCTCTCCTTTTCCAGCCACTGCTCTCCGTCAAACCGGAATATTGCTCCCTCATGCGATCCAGCGGGAAAAGAAAGAACTCCCACACCTGGATAGATCGCTACAGGTCCTTCAATGATACCGGTAAGAATTGCCCCGGTTGAGTTCAGAGGAACATCACTGCTTACAGAGATACTCAGAGCATTTGCTTCAATCAAGCTTGCCTGTGCTTGAGAAGAGAGAGTTCCTCCGGCAATTTCCAGTTCAGCGGTCTGGATGTCAAGAACAAGTTTTTCTGCTCCACCATAACCAACAGCAAACTGAAGTGAATCGCTGTAACCCACTCCAAGACTGTCGTATCCACTGCACACAAGCCGGAAGCTCCCGGCATACCAGGCATACGCCCGACCAGTCCATAAAGTGCCGGCCAACGGCTCCATCTCAAGAATAGCCGTACTGTCCGGCGAGCCATCCGATGTCAGGCTGGAGATCTCAAGCTTCGGACCCACCCAGTCATAGCCATAGGGAACTTGAGTATCATCACGAAACAAAGAGGTATAAACCTGCAGGAAATGCTGGTTCATCTGGTTCTGGCGCGCGGAAAGGAAAAGACTCCTGGAAGCAGTGTCCTGACTGAGAGTGTACCGTATTTTAGCCGTACCTCCCGGATTGTTGTTGGTAAGAACCAGGCAGGTTCTTAAGCCATCAAGCTCAAATGTTCCGTTAAACAGGTCGTTGAATTCCAGAGAATCAACAGATTGCAGTGTAGAGTCTTCTGCAAATACAATCCGATGAACTATCCAGCGACCGTTTATGTTCGATCCGGAACCGTTGTTCTGATTGTACATCCCATTAAAATGAACCGTCGTGTTGCCTCCTGCAGAATAATCACCCTCAAAGCTTGCATACTGGGCAGCGAAAGCCTGGGCTCTCATACCGTAGGTGTGAGGTTCTATCCAGGTTGGAATTGGATAGGTATCAAATTCTCCCTGAAATGATGCAAGTTCATCAATCATTGTAAAGGTAAACCCGATTTCGTCAAGAAAATCGTAACTGTAGATTCCTCCGGCAAAGGTACCTGCCACATGAGCAACTATGTTTGTGATCAGCCAGTCTTCATACAGAGGATACACAATTATTTCAACTGCTATACTGTCAGGAATGGCAG
>JAGLQD010000429.1 GCA_023136985.1 Candidatus Sabulitectum sp.
TTGCAAAAACAACATCATACCAAACCTTTCCTTTAAAAAAACTAATAGTCATCAGGAGAAAATACTGAAAACCGAAGTAGAAATCTAACAACATTCGTAGGAACACGAAAGGGGTTCAAAAGTTCCCGCAAAACACTGGAAAACCAGAGTGTTACCTATGGGTAATAAATAGACAGCTATTGACTATTTTGAATTACCCAATATATTTTACTTACCCGTAAGTAAGGAAAATTTATGCCAAAGAAAAGAGCCAAAAGAGAACAGTTACTCGACGCCGGTCTCACACTGCTCACAAACAGACCAGCTGATCAAATCTCAATGGAAGACATTGCCGCGGAAGCAGGAGTTACCAAACCGATGGTTTACTACTATTTCGGCAGCAAACTTGGCTTCTACCAGCAACTTGTTGAGCATACTGCAGACTCTCTGCAGAAAATGCTTGAAGACTGTCTTGAACCGGATATTTCATTCCGAGAGCTTCTGCAAAGAATAATCAGAGCCCGAATTGATCAACTAATCGCCAGACCCGAGCTTTCAAATGCAGTAAGAATTATGGCAATCGGCAAAACTATTGGTGGTGCTGAATCCAGATCCAGAATCGTAGCAATATTTAACAACCTTCAGCCTATTTTTAATCAAGCAGTCAAGCTTGGAGAGATTAGAAACGATGCTGAACTGCCCCTGATAATGGCCCTTGTAAACTCTCTTCTGGATGGTGCTGTGAGAGTACATGGAAAACAGTTTTTTGACTCTGTAACTCCAGTCGACTTTACTGATATGATTACAAGATTGGTATTTGACGGAATTGGAACAGGAAAGAGGTCCTGAAAATGACTAAACTGACAGTTCTTATTATGCCTGTACTGCTTATTACACTGCAGGCTTCGGCATTCACACTAGAAGAAGCCATAGCCACTGCAATGGAGCAGAGAGGTGATGTGGCAGCAGCGCGCAATGAAGTGGAAAGTACCAGATGGAGCAGAAATGCTGCCCATACATGGTTCCTGCCCCAGGTGGATTTCTCTCTTTCATACCAGAAAAGCCATGATGTTCAGGAGATGACTATCCCAGGTATGGGATCGATCCCAATGGGGTCTGAATGGTCTTCCATGTACGGCATTACCGCCAGTCTGCCAATTGTTCTGCAGGGCCCTGTTGGGGCTTCCATGTCTTCAACTGCCTTGAATCTCTCTGAGATCACTCTCTCTGGAGCCGAGCAGGATGCCGTTTCAAACGTTATTTCCTCCTTTTACGGAGTGCTCATGGCCGAGATGATGTCAGATGTAACAACCGAAGCCATGAACATTGCCCGTGAAGGTTTTGTTCTTGCGGAACAAAGATTCGAGGCCGGAACAATTAGCAGATTTGAACTGCTTCAGAGCCAGGTTGCCTATGAGAACCGCAGACCCGATTCCATTGCTGCAGTAGCTGGTGTTGAAAACTCTCGTGCTGCATTTGCGGTTAGCATGGGGTTCAACCAGGGTCATACAGCATTAATTGAGGGAGAACTCACTGACCCATTTCCAGTTCCTCTACCAGACTCCTTTGAAGAAGCTCAGCTTATTATGGGGCAGAACAGTACTACTTTAGCTTCAGCTGAAGAAATTCGGAACCTCGCAGACGCCCGGGTCGATCTTTCTGCAGCCAGTTTTGCTCCACAGCTGATTTTTTCCACCAGTTATGGATTTCAAGCAGGCGTTGATGATATCTGGAAAATAGACAGTGATGACTACTCGAGAAGTTGGAGCACCTCTGCCATGGTGCAGATTCCCATTTTTCATGGGATAAATGATTTCAGCAGCTACCGATCTGCTCGTTCAGACAGGCTGGCTTCCCATGCAAGAGCAAGTGATATGGAAAACTACACTTCACTTCAGCTCACGGCGGCCTGGAATTCTCTGCACCAGGCAAGAGAAACCGTTGGCGCCGCAGAGTCCACTGTTCAACAGGCAATTGAAGGCTCAGAGATCGCAAGAGTCTCATACGAAGCCGGCATTATCACAAGACTTGATATGGACGGAGCATTTCTGGCCCTTACCCAGGCACGAACAAATTATGCATCAGCACTCTATTCTCTGAAAACAGCCGAAACTGGTCTGGCCAGGGCATTGGGAATTCTGAGCCTGGATATTGAGCTGAAGGAGATAAACTAATGAAAAGAATTGCCGTAATTCTTCCTGTACTAATTGCCATGGCCTGCGGACCGGGAGAAGTAGAATCAGAGAGGAGAGTCAGGGTCCGTGTTCAGCAAATGGAACCCTCAACTATCTCTTCTGAAGTTTATGCCAATACAAGGCTTGAAGGCTCTCAGGAAGCACTGATCTTCGCCTCCATCCCGGGAACTGTTGAGGAAGTTCTTGTAGCAGAGGGCGATACTATCGATGCCGGGTCAAGGCTTGTAAAAATGGATACCGATCAGCAGGTTAACGCCGGTACTTCTGCAGCTCTCGCTTCCGTGAGTGCCGCAAGGGCAAATGCAGATAACGCAAGATCAAACTACGAGCGGATGCAAACACTTTTCGAAGCCGGAGCATTAAGTGCCCAGGAACTGGATGGCATGAACGTTGCGCTTCAGTCTGCTGAGGCTCAGTTGAATCAAGCCTATGCCGGATACACCCAGGCAAGAACCACAAGAGACAATGCGTGGATAGTTGCCCCTTTCTCTGGAAGAGTGGGTCGTGTATGGGCAAGAGCTGGAAACATGAGTGGCTCAAACCCTCTCCTGTCCATTACCGGCAGTGGCGGCGTGGTTGCCCGGGTACTGTTGCCTGAATCAGATATTTTCAGTCTTGAGGTAGGGCAACCTGCTTATGTAACAGTCTCGGCAATCAATCAGCAGTCAATACCAGGCGTAGTAACTGCTGTATCGCCAACAGTTGATCCGGTCAGCGGTCAGGTTTCCGCAGAAGTTCACTTCGACGATCCCGAGAATCTGCTGCGCCCGGGTTTGTCCGGTCGCGTATCTATTGTTACTGAATCCATAACGGAAGCAATTGTTCTTCCCATCAGCGTTCTCAGACGAACCAGAAATGGTTACCAGGTTGCTGTTGTAGTAAATGGCAAGGCAGACCTGAGAGAAGTATCAACGGGACTTATCAGCCAGGGAGATGTGCAGATCACATCCGGCGTTGATTTTGGAGACATGATTATTATTCTCGGCCAAAATAGCGTAATTCAAGACGGATCCGTTGAGGTGGTGAACTGATGAGTCTCTCCAGCTTATCTGTTAGAAGAAGAATCACATTTATGATGGTTTTCATATTCATCATCGGTGTTGGTTTCTTTGGTCTTTCCAAGCTTGGAATTGACCTCTTCCCTAAACTTGAATTCCCCATGGTAATTGTTGCCAGCACCATGCAGGGCGCTGGACCGGAAGAGATGGAAAACCTTGTTACCAAATATCTCGAAGAGGCTGTTTCCAGAGTAGAAAACGTAAAGGAAGTAAGTTCAGTTTCTTCTAATGGCTCCAGCGTAATTATGGCGGAGTTTCAGTGGGGACACAGTTTGGAAACCGCAGAAACAGACATTAGACGACAACTGGACCTGTATGGAAGTGCCCTTCCGGAAGATTGTTCCGACCCCATGGTACTAGCGTTGGATCCATCAATGCAGCCAATTCTTTTCATAGGACTTTCCAGTCCGGTTCTGGATGATTTTGCTTTGCGGAAACTCATTGAGGACGAGATAGAACCAAGACTGGCCCGTCAGGAAGGCGTTGGATCGGTTACTGTGGCGGGAGGTCTCATACGCGAGATCCAGATAACGGTTGATCCTGCAAAACTTGAGAGCTTCGGAGTGAGCATAAGTCAGGTTGTAGGTGCTCTGGCACAGGTAAGAAACGACAAGCCCGCAGGTAACCTGGATTCAGGCGGGGAGCGGATTAACATACGAGTGGAAGCAAGTGTAGCTTCTCTTGCCGATCTTGAGCAACTGGTTGTTGGAAACGGTATGAACGGTCCAGTTACCCTGCGTGATGTTGCCGAGATTGTGGACGGAGAAGCGGAAGTCTACGAGCTTATCAGAATGAATCAGACACCATCACTTTTTGTCTATGTTCAGCGAAGAAGTGATGCAAACACTGTAAATGTCTGTCAAACTGTACAGGATGAGCTTGACAGGATCGCTGAAGAATACGAAGGTCAGGTTGTTCCATATGTGATGTACGACCAGTCTACATTCATTACACAGTCCATAGGCAATCTAGCTACAACAGCAGTCACAGCAACAATTCTTGCTTTCCTGGTACTTCTTTTCTTCCTGCGCTCTCCAAGAGGAGCAGGTATCGCAGGCTCGGCTATACCTATCTCCATTGTGGTAACCTTTGCAGCAATGCATTTCTTTGATGTTGATCTGAACATGATCTCTCTTGCAGGTCTGGCACTTGCTGTGGGTATGTTGGTTGACAACTCCATAGTTGTGCTGGAAAACATCTACAGACACCGAGGAATGGGACATTCAGCAATAGAGTCGGCCATAAGCGGATCACAAGAAGTTGGAATGGCTATAACTGCGTCCACTCTTACAACTCTCGCCGTTTTCGTTCCCATTCTTTTTGTACCTGGTCTGGCAGGTCAGATGTTCAGAGAAATGGTACTTACCATTGTTTTCAGCCTTATTGTTTCTCTTTTTGTTGCATTGAGTCTTGTGCCTCTTCTAAGCTCATTTGCTCACAAGCTTGTTCCCCAGCACAAAAATGGTTCACTGGGAGATAAGGTAAAGACCTGGTTTGAGAACCTTGAAAAAAGATACAGTGCTCTGGTAACAAAGATGGTTGCCAGAAAGAAATCCACTCTAATAGTAACTGCAATTGTCTTTCTGGCCAGCTTCGCCCTGATCAAAGTGATAAAAACTGAATTTCTACCGGCGAACGATGACGGAATGATTCAGCTTAATCTTGAAGCAGCCATAGGAACTGATCTGGAAACAACAAGTGCCATGGCAATAGCCATTGAAGACAGCATAGCGGCACTTTTTGACCCGGGAGATCTGATCACTCTGTACTCACAAGTGGGAACTGCAGGTGGAATGGATGCTATCTTCGGCGGTGACAAGGGAAGTTATTCAGTTGAAATGATATTGAGACTTGTTCCAGTTACTGAAAGAAGTACAGGGCAACTGGAATATGAAGAGCGAATTCGGGAACTTCTGGACAATACTCCTGGATTCGAATACGACATTTCCGGCGGTAACTTCATGGGTGGAAGTGCTATCGAAGTGAAAGTGTTTGGGGATGATCTTGATATTCTTTCCTCTGAAAGCGAAAGGATGCGACAGGCAATCTCAGATGTCGAAGGAGTAAGAGAGCCTAAAACCACAATGGAGAATATGATCCCGGAGCTGACCTTCAGACAGGACTATACAATGCTGGCTCTGCACGGAATGCATCCGGCGAATGTCGCTGGAGAGATCAGTAATGCTTTTGGTAATTCTCCTGCGACTATTTTCCGGGAAGATGGTGACGAGTTCAATGTTGTTGTTCAATACCCGGAATTTTTGAGGGACTCAAGAGAGGAACTGGATTACATATCCATCTTCGGCAACCCGGCTGCAAACTTCGGCTACTTTGAAGAAAGGCTCATATCAACAAGCATTCGCCGGACTAACCAGCAGAGATGTGTTACCATTACCTGCGATATAGCTGGCAGAAGTCTTGATGATGTGGCAGCTGATGTTCAAAGGGTTATAGAGGAAAACAACGACTACAATCTCAGGATTGAATTCGGGGGAGAGATGAAAGACCAGAAGGAAACCTTCCTTTACCTGGGCATTGCAATCATTGTTGCAGCTCTACTGGTATACATGGTAATGGCCAGTCAGTTTGAATCTCTTCTTGAACCCTTCATTATCATTTTCACAGTTCCCATGGCGATCATTGGCGTTCTTGTGGGGCTGTTCATAACAGGAACCCCTCTTTCCGTTATGTCTCTCATCGGCGTTCTAATGCTGGCGGGAATAGTGGTTAACAACGGAATTGTCATGGTTGACTATGCAAATCAGGTTCTACGTCGAAAAAGAACCACACTGGAGGATGCAATGGTAGAAGCTGCCACCACCAGACTCCGGCCGATCCTGATGACAGCACTTACAACAATGCTGGCCATGACCCCTCTCGCCCTGGGTATTGGAGAGGGAGCAGAAACCTGGGCTCCAATGGCAGTCACGGTAATATTCGGCCTGGCAGCTGCCACAATTCTAACCCTTATTGTGGAGCCGTGCATCTATGTTGTCATGGGCAAAAGAATAGCCAGGAAAATGAACCTGGAAGACAAGCACTGAATCTGATCTTTTCAGCGCCCCTGCTGTTGAAATGGCAGGGGCTTCCTTCTGCCCTGTCTCGCTGGTACATTATGGATTGGAGGAACATTCAGTATGCAGAATCCTTTTGAGATCTTTGCCAGAGAATATGACAGTACTGGTATCGGCATTTACGACCATCAGTTGAAATATATCGAAAGCAACTTATCCTTCGATCGTTTTTTTGCATCATGCCGCGAAGATTCCCTCTCTGATCTTCTTTCAAGAATGGCCAGCGGAGAAGAATTTCTCTCGCAGATGATGATGTACATTGAAATGGAAAGTGGTGTGGGAGCTTATAGCGTAGCATTCAGTTCCGAAGGCGATCGCAAAGAATTCAAAGTAAAACTTATTGCAACCGGAGAGGGACAGGAAAGAAAATACATTTGCTCTTTCACCGATGTTACAGAGTTTCTTTTCACTCAGAAAGTGCTTATGCATCGTTCAGACAGCATGGAGAACCTGGATAGGAATTCTCCGGTTGGTGTTTTCAAATCTGCGGTTTCCGGTAGTGTCCTTTATGTGAACAACGGACTGGTTTCAATGCTTGGTTATGCCAATGAACACGAGCTCTATAATTTACACCTCTCAGATGTGTGGGCTTCAGATACCGACCGGATGGATCTTCTTGATCAGCTGCAGCGGGATAAGACAGTAAACGGATTTGAGGTGAGGTGGAGACGAAAAGGTGGTTCCCCTTTCTGGGTTTCTCTTACTGCTACCAGCCAGAAGGACAAAGATGGTAATATTGTCTACTTCGAGGTTGTTGCACTCGATGTTGATCAGAAGAAAAAGGCTGAAGATGATCTCAGACGATTGCAGAGCAGACTTCACGATATGATTGATTCAAAAACAGCTGAGCTCAAACGGGCTAATGATCTTCTTCTTAAAGAAGTAGTAGTCCGACAGAGAGCGGAATCAATTTACTCTGTGCTGCATTCCATTGCGGAAGAAACTGTCACTACAAAATCTCTTGCTGGCCTTCTGGAGTTCATTCACAATGAGCTTTCCAGAGTTATACACACGCCAAATCTCTACTTTGCATTCTACAATCAGACTACAGATACTTACACTTTCCCCTACTCGGTAGACATGGAAGATGGAGTTGATTCATTCGTTGGCTATGAAACAATGAAGGGGAGTCTTACTGACTATGTGAGAACAACCGGCCAACCACTTCTTGTTGATCAAGAAGCTTTTAACAAAATGATCGAGGAAGAGCGGGTTATCAGTATCGGATCCTCAAGTGAACAGTGGATGGGCGTCCCTCTAAGAGGACCCTATGGCACATGGGGAGTACTAGTTGTTCAGAGTTACTCAATGAAGAATGTTTTTTCCAGCACCGACCTTGTCCTGTTCTCAGGTCTTGCCAAAAGCATTTCCATGGCAATAGACAGATACCGTACTGAACAAAACCGCAGAAGAATTGAATCATTGCACAACACTATTGTCGAGAACCTTCACCAGGGTGTTCTTATGTGCGATCCCTCAGATAACATTCTATTCGCAAACGAAGCCTTTGCCAATATTGTTGGGATCCCCGCAGATCAGCTCTCCGGTATGAATATAACTTCCTTAATTTCACCCAGAGACGCAGGCAGAACAGCCAGCGTCATGGAAATGCGAAGCATGGGAGGAAGGAATTCTTACCAGCTTACGCTTGTAAGACCTGACGGAGAAAAGATACCGGTAACTGTCAGCGGTATTCCGCGAATTGAAGAAGGAGACATTTTTCAGGGAACAATCGGTCTTTTTGATATCATTGAAGAGGGCGATATCTTCCTGGAATAGAAGTAGATACGAGAATTATTAAAAACTCACCTCTGCATTGCATTCTTTACCTGTTCACGGAGAGCGTTCAGCCCGTAAGGCTTTTTCAGATACCCTGCAATATCATCAATGTGAATTTTACTCTCTACATCCTTCTGATTGTACCCGCTTGACAAAACAACCTTTACCTGGGGATCATATTTCTTCAGGCCCTTAAGGCATTCTACCCCATCCATTACCGGCATGGTCAGATCAAGAACAACACACTGGATCTCGTTGCTGTTTTTCTTATAAATTTCTACAGCCTCTTCTCCGTTGACTGCGGTAAAAACAGTATAGCCGGACTTTTTAAGAGCAAGTTCACCAATAAACAATATGTTTTTTTCATCATCCACAAGAAGAACACCAGCAGTTTCCCCTGAAAAAGAAAGTTCATCATAAGCTTCTTTTTTCAATTTCTTTCCGTTTTCATCTACTGAGGGTATGAACACCTTGATGGATGATCCGACTCCCAGCTCACTGTGTACTTCAATGAAACCATTATGCCCATCCACAATACCGTGAACAACTGCCATTCCCAGTCCTCTGCCTGCAAATTTTGTTGTAAAGAATGGCTCAAACAATTTTTTAATAACATCATTGCTCATACCGCTACCGGTATCGTCTACCTGAAGAAATACAAAATTATTTTCTTCTTTCTCCTCAGGTTTGTTTGGATGCACGCGCTTTTCTTTTCCGGTTGTAACTGTAATCGTTCCTCTGCCTGCTCCTACAGCTTCCGACGCATTGGTAACAAGGTTAAGGATCACCTGCTCCATCTGGGTACTGTCAACCTTTATACATGGCATATCTCTGCCCTGATGAAAAACAAGATCAACCTTCCTGGACACAGACACTTGAAACATGGGTTTTATTTTTTCGATGATATCATTGAGGTGAACAGTCTCAACTACAAAATTGCCTTTACCTGAATAAGCAAGCATCTGACCGCTCAATTCGCTGGCTATTCTCACTGATTTGTTTATTTTCTTCAGATACTCAAATGCCTGATCTTCTTCCTTCACTGTGGATATAGCAAGATCGGTATAGCCACGAATTGACATAAGAATGTTGTTGAAGTCATGAGCAATCCCGCCGGCAAGAACTCCCAGACTCTCAAGTTTCTGGGCATGTTGAACTCTACCCTCCATATCTTTCCGGTTCTTTTCCGCCTGTTTCCTTAGGGAAATATCCTTTGCCACGCGCACTATTCGGATAGAGCCATCTTCAGGATCTTGCGAAACGGAAATACTCACATCAAAGTATCCCTTGAACTTTTTCAGATAGACCTCGTGCTGTGATGGTAAATTATCTCCAGCAGAAGAGTAAACAACGGGTATGCATTTACTATATGCGCCATCGTCCGGATACAGCAGAGTGTGCATGTTAAGCCCCACACATTCATCTCTTGACATTCCAAGAGCAAGAGCCTGGGCTTTGTTCACTCTTATAATGACCCCCTCGGAATCAATCACCGCTATGTGCTCAGAGATGGCGTCAAATGTAGTCTCCCAGTCATCAATAGCTTTCCGCGCAAGATACTCTGAATGCTTTCTTCTGGTAACATCCTGATGAATTCCCGCGATTCTTACGACTTTTCCGTTGGTATTTCTTTCCACAATTCCACCACTGGAATGAATGGATACCCAGTCTCCTTCTTTGGTTTCCATTCTGTATTCACACTCGAATCGACCTTTATTCACCTCTGTAAATTCGTCTATGTAGGCGACAAGACTCTTTCTGTCGTCAGGATGTACCCGATTCATCCAGCCCTGGTGCGAAAATGCAATTTCTCCTGGAGAATAACCAAGCATCACGGAGTATTGGTCATTATTGATTACCTTTCCTGTTTGAATATCAAGGTCCCAGGAGCCCAGATTCGCCTGATTCAAAGCCTGGTCAAGGCGTCTTTCGCTTTCTTCAAGCGATATGGTCTTCCGCTCAACAACCTTTCTCAATCTGATATTCCAGGAAAAGACCAGAACAGCAACTATTAAAAGGAAGCCGAGAATAGTGAGCAGATGTGGCAGAAAACGAAAATGATGTTTATCGGAAATGGATATGGGGTTATTTTGCCACTTCATGGCAATCCCATCAATAATGCCTATTTCAGATGCATGTTCAACACCTTTGTTGATTATTGAGAAAAGAACATCGTTTCCCTCTGCAACCGACATGCAGTTCTGCCCAACATACAGAGTGTCTCCCACTGCAAGAATACTACCTGCAGTATGGTGATTAAGAAGATGGTAATCAACTATCTGTTCATCTCCAACAAGAGCATCAACTTCCCCATCCAGCAGCAAGTGAACCCCATCGGTAAAGTTATCTGTCTCAACCAGAGTACAACTGATACCCTGCTGGTTAAGAAAATCTATGGCATAATCACCCTTTTGAACCGCTACCCTTTTGCCGGTAAGATCTGTAAGAGCAACAATGTCTGTTGTTGCAGGCTGAACATATATTCTGGCTGGAATAGTGTACATCGGTTCGGTGAATTCATAATTGGTATCCCGTGCTTCACTGTAAAAGAAGCTTGTAATCACATCAGCTTCTCCGGTAAGAATCGCTTCCTGGGCTTCCTGAAAGGTCATATCAGTAAGTATCGCCTGAAAACCTAATTCAGTAGACATCCACCTGACCAGTTCAATGCACATTCCCTGACGCTCTCCATTGTCGTCTATAAATTCAAACGGAGGATAGCTGCTCTGGCTTACAAAGCGGATTTCGGGATTGTCCCGAAGATACTGTTCTTCCTCGGAAGTAAGATAGCCTGAATCGGCATAAATAACAGCAAATACTAGGAACATGCAGATAAGTGCAATGCGCAAAATAACCTCCGTCGTTTAAGAGCAAGTATGTGGTAAGATTGCTTGCAGAACAATAGGTCTTACTCTTAACTTCTGCTTCTCTTATTATAAGTGACTCTAATCCGGAGGTAGCAGGTGCGAACCCCTAATCACAGTCGTCTCAGCCTCTCGAGTTTCGAAACTACAGTTTCTCTTTTGATGGCTCTCCCTGGTATCGGGATGATAGTTGCCTCTTTTCTAGTTGACAGAGGGCAGCACGAAGAACAATCCCTTAGTTTATTGCTTCTTGTCCTGGGATCATCCTTCCTTCTGATAAATGGAATTGTATTCGCTCTCTACTTCACCGGTAATAGAAACAGGGTTCAGCTTATGCAGAACGGCATTTCCGGGACCGCCAGGATACTGGATCTTAAGGAAGAAAGACGGAGAATCAACGGAAAACCTGTGTACAAATTCAAACTGGAGGTAAACGACGGGTTTAATCCAGTACGAGAAGTAGAACACAGAAAAGTTATTCCCCTTCTAAAAATCGCCAGCCTGAGAAAAGATATGAATGTTCAGATAAAGGTACACCCCAAAAAGCCGGGAAAGATACTCTTACTTCTGGATTGAAAAACAATTGACGAGATGTGGCCTTTCCCTGTAATTATTCTAACCCGCCAGGATACTTTTTCAGTTAAAGAGCTTGATCCTGATCCAGGTATAAGGCTTCAGTCATATGTAAAGAATGATTGCTGAGGAATGAATCACTGTCAGAACCGGTTTTCCATGGTCTTATTCAGAGCCTTCAGCTGAGCCGGGAAAGTATACTTATCTTTCGAGTTTTCTGTAAACATACCTGTGTGGGCGGTCGGCAACCGTACCGAGTTTCTTCCTGCGGTATTCTGCATACTCGCTCCAGTTTCCATCAAACCAGATGATCTCACCGTCTTCAAAGGCAAGGAGATGGGAACAAACCCGATCGAGAAACCAGCGATCATGACTGATCACCAGCGCACAACCGGCAAATTCATCAAGACCCTCCTCCAGGGCGCGAAGAGTGTTCACATCCAGATCGTTGGTAGGTTCGTCCAGCAGAAGAACATTCGAGCCTTCTTTCAACATCAGAGCCAGGTTCAATCTGTTCCTCTCACCACCGGAAAGAATACCAACCTTTTTCTGTTGATCTCCACCTGAAAAATTGAACCAGGAACAGTATGCCCTGCTGTTAACCTCTCTGGTTCCTCCGAGCTTGATAGTTTCCTGTCCGCCTGAAAGCTGTTCCCATATGGTTTTGTCGGGGTCGAGCTCTGAACGCAGCTGATCTGCATATGCGAGGCTGACAGTTTCACCTATTTTAATTTTACCGGTATCCGGCTTTTCCAAGCCAGTGATAAGTTTGAAAAGTGTTGTTTTTCCCGCTCCGTTTGGTCCAACGATGCCCACAACGGCTCCAGGAGGTATGGAAAAATTGAGATCACTGAAGAGCAGTTTGTCTCCGAAGGATTTCGTCAGGGATTCTGCCTCAATAACAACCGATCCCAGCCTGGGTCCTGGAGGGAAAACCAGTCTGGCCTCTCTTACCTTCTCTCTCTGCCCTTCTGCAAGCAACTTCTCATAACGGCTGATCCTGGATTTGCTCTTGGCATGCTGACCCTTAGGGCTCATCCTCACCCATTCCAGCTCTCTTTCAAGGGTTTTTGCCCGAAGGCTGTTCCCCTTTTCCTCCTGTGCCAGCTTTTTGGATTTCTGTTCAAGCCACTGGGAGTAGTTTCCTTTCCAGGGAATACCTTCACCCCGGTCAAGCTCAAGTATCCAGCCTGCGACATTGTCAAGGAAGTAACGATCATGGGTAACTGCTATAACGGTACCCTTATACTGCTGCAGATGCCTTTCCAGCCACGCAACGGTTTCCGCATCCAGGTGGTTGGTGGGTTCATCCAGAAGCAGTATGTCCGGTTTTTGAAGCAGAAGCCGGCACAGCGCAACGCGGCGGCGTTCACCACCGG
>JAGLQD010000043.1 GCA_023136985.1 Candidatus Sabulitectum sp.
CTTACGCCGCACGAATTCACGAGCAATTAGCACACAAGCCATTGCGGATATCCGGAGGAGACATAACAGTCAGCGTATGTATTGGCGGAGCAGTGTCCCATGTGGACAGAATGATACCTAAGCTTCCCGGCATCGCAATAAATACAGTGAATAGAATATCAGCCCAGTCCCGGCCTGGTTTTTCGGAAATTGCAGATGTGGGACAATTTTTTGGATCGAAATAGAATGTCGCCACGAGCCTCTTTTAAAAAGACAGATATTTTACGAAGACTTTTCCTTGTTTCAGTAGCTCTTCTTATCGTTTACCTCAGTCATCAACCGTCTTTAAAACCGCCTCTTGAACTATTTCCACACCAGGATAAGCTGTTTCATATGGTGGAATTCGGAGGGCTGGGTCTGGCTCTTGTTGTGAATTCCGATCTATTCGGGAAGAAACGCAGAAAGTTCCGTATGGCGTATGCCGGAATAAGCTGGGCAATTCTGGATGAGATACATCAGTTCTTTATACCAGGCAGATTCTGCTCTTTCCATGATGTTCTGGCAGACACCGCCGGCCTGTTTCTTGCATTGTGGCTTCTCTCCCGCTTCTATTCAAAAAGTGATGGTAATTAGCAGGTGCACCAGTGTGATAGTATATTGCCGGAGAAAGTACATGCTGCATCTTGACAGCAATGTGCGTTGTGGTTAGTAATACCGTTCAGGAATGTTAATTTGTGCCTCAAAAGAGGCGAGGGGTCATGAGACGCAATGTATTCACGATTCCATAGTTACGAGAATAGACAGACGGAGTAACCAAGAGGAGGTTTCGGAGATGCTCAGAACAAGAACATCAATGTTCTTTCTTGCGCTCCTGGCCATGATCCTGCTTGTTGCAGCTTGCGGACCCAGTGAAGAACAGCTTCGCGCAAGGGATACAGCAAGAGCAGCAGCATTGGCCGCGGAAGCAAGAGCTATCAGTTTAGAGAATGAATTTGGTAATCTCAATGAGGAAATTCCTCAGCTGGAGGCACAGATCGTGCAGCTTCAGGCAGAGAAAGCAGAACTTCAGGCCGAGTACGAAGCTCTCGGTGGAACCGGAAGATAGGAAGGGGTAAAGTATGCGTTACTTAATGATTATCGTACTGGTCCTCTTCGCAACTCTTTCATTTGCAAAGAGCTACACAGTAGAGGATCTTCAGGATTACAATCGTGATGAGATCGAGGCAATGGGCGATAAGAACATCGAGCTCCAGATCGCTTATTGGGAATGGGTAAAGGCTGAAGCCGATCCAGTGGTTGCAGAGTGGGAATCCAAGGTTCTCCCTCTTCGCGCCGAGAGAGATGCTCTTCAGGCTGAAGTTAATCAGCTCAATCAGGACATCAGCTGGCTTCGCGGCGAGATCAACAGACTTCGCAACAGCGGTGTTAATCACACAATCGTTGACGGCGAAAGTCTCTGGCTCATCGCCAGTTATCACTATTACTTCGGTAATGGTTCTGAGTGGCCTCGTATTTACGAGCGCAACAGTGCTCAGATCAGCGATCCTAATATGATTTATGCAGGCGACACCATTGTGGTACCAGTACCAATGGCAAGCTCCTACACTGTTGTTGGTGGCGACTATCTCGGCAAGATCGCCGGATACGGTATCGTTTACAACAGCAGAGGTGAATGGCCTCAGCTTTATGAGGGCAACCGTGACAAGATCAGTGATCCAAACCTGATCTATCCCGGACAGATCCTTTCCATCCCTCGCGGCGGAGTTCGCGGCGGACGCCAGTAACAGGCAGTTTACGGATCAAAATCGAATCTCCCTGCCCATTCGGGCAGGGAGATTCTTTATATTAGCATACCTATGAAAAAGCCAGACAGAAGAAAAATTCCACTTTCCCCTGATGATGCACGAAAGCTTCTTGGACCTGGAGACGGGAACCTGAGAGAGATCTGCCGCATTCTTGGAGTGACGGCGGTTTATCGTGATGCCCACTTGATCTATACAGGGGGAAAAGCTGCTCTGGACAGGGCTCAGTCGGTTACTGAACGACTTATTATCGAGATTCAGACAAGTGGAAGAATATCAAAGACTGCTCTGCACAACGCTCTTGATTTCCCTGAATTCAAGGCTGCGGGACTCGTCTACAATGTCCCGGGTAGAGCCGGCCGAATAATTCCCAGAACGCCTGGCCAGGAAAGCTATATGCGTTCTGTTATGCACAACGAGCTTGTATTTTCCATAGGACCTGCCGGTACGGGTAAAACCTTTCTTGCTGTGGCTGCAGCGGTCAGTGCTCTTCAAGACAACAGAGTTGAGAGGATCATACTTACCAGACCTGCAGTGGAAGCCGGAGAAAAACTCGGTTTTCTTCCCGGTGATCTTCAGCAGAAAATTGATCCCTATCTGCGTCCCATATACGATGCGCTTAATGATACATTGACTGCGTCACGGGTACAGAAGTACATGGAAAGCGGTACTATTGAGGTAGCCCCCCTTGCTTATATGAGGGGGCGAACACTGAACAACGCCTTCATCATACTTGATGAAGCGCAGAACACCACTCTGACTCAACTCAAGATGTTCCTGACAAGAATGGGGTACGGGTCCAGGATGGTGGTAACCGGAGATGTCACTCAGATCGATCTGAAGCCTCCTTCTGGATCAGGACTGGTGCGAATAGCAAAAATACTCAGACAGATCCCGGGAATAGGATTTGCCTATCTTGATCATTGTGATGTGTTGAGGCACCCTCTGGTACAGCAGATCATTGAGGCATTCGGGCGGAAGGACGAAGAGTGAAAATACGGAACAGGAGTATCCCTCTTAATTTAATGGTTGCAGTTCTATTCATGGCTATTCTGATCATTGGTTTCTACTTTGGTTTTGATTCAAGAGGGGCTCTTTCCGACAGAAATCTGGTTATCGGTGAGCCTGTTGCCGAGGGGATTATTGCAGTTCACGATTTCAGTGTACCATACAGTTCTTCCGAGTTTGAAGAGATCGCCAGTGAAGTTGAAGCTTCTATTCCAGTCTATCTTGTCCGTAACCAGCAGACAGGAGTCAATTCTTCAGAGGAGATTCAGAGTCTGATCTTTGTTGCCACTGAAAACAACGAGCTTGCAAGATATTTCGGTCAGAGGGTAAGCAGCCTCTACGAAACCGGGATAATTGATATTGAAACACTCCGAACGACTTATGACGGCAGCCATGCTGTTACAGAAAACGGTTCTGCAGAGAATATCTCCGAGCTTTTCACTCTTACAGAAGCCAGGGATGGCATAAGACTGGATCTTGAAAGGCGGGGAGTTCTTCGTGAGAAGATCCCGATGATCCTTGAACTCATCATTCCGGATCTGGAAATAGATCATCAGGGTAGAGAAGTGGCAGTTCTGGAACATCTCGCCGATCTTTCCTCAATAAAAAGAGAATTTCGAACCGGAGAGGAAATTCTTCCACCCGGAGGTCTTTTTACAGAAGAGATCAGTCGCTACTGGGATGCCATGGTTCTTTCTCCTGTAGGAGGGCAGGGTGTTGTAGAGCACAATATTGCAAAGACAGGGCTTGCTGCTGTCCTTCTTCTTCTCAGCATCCTTTTCCTGTGGAAAGAACAAAGAGCATTTTCTTTCTCTGTTTCGGACCTTGCGCTTATTTTCGCCATATGGGGGCTGACCATGGGGTTGACTATCCTGCTTTTCCGCTCTGGTGTGCGGGAGTTGTCAATGTTCTCTTTTACCATGCTTGGAGCCAGCCTTACCTCGGTATTCTTTGATAATCGTTTAAGAAAAAGAACCATCAACTATTCATGGTTTCTTGCAGCTGTCTTCTCATCGATCTTTGCTATAGCGTCTCCATATCCCATGTCTACTTTCCTCATGGGCTTTATCCCAGCTTGTCTGGTTGCCAGAGCAATAAAAGACCTTAGTGACAGGGGAACCTCAATTGCCCTTGTTCTGGGGATACTATCCTCGGTGATAATTTTCTGGCTTCTGGTAACTGCTGGAAGCTCAAGCAGTATTAAATTCGGATCCACGGTGTGGATAGCTCTTATCGGCCTTCCCATTGTTATTACAGGCACAGTCAAGGTTATCAGTCACCCATTTGAGCTTCTCTTTCATGTGGCTACCGCAAGAACATATGAAAGACTCGGCAATGACAATCATCCCCTTCGCGAGTTGCTGCGCAGGGAAGCCAGAGGCACATACGCTCACTCTATCCTTGTGGGCGATCTGGCATCTTCAGCTGCTGCTGAACTAGGTGCTGATGAAGAGCTTGCAAAACTTGGCGGGGTTTTTCATGATATAGGAAAGATTGTTGAACCGGAGATGTTCATCGAGAATATTTCAAATCCCGATGAAAACAATCCGCACATCTCACTACCCCCTGCTGAAAGTGCGAAAATAATCATTGCCCATGTAGGCAACGGGATCGATCTTGCTTTTAAGAACAAACTTCCTTCCGACATCAGAAGCATCATTGAACAGCATCATGGAGATACCTGTGTAAGGTTTTTTCTTGAGAAGGCGAAAAGAGAGCTGCCACCCGGGGGAGATCTGGATGAGACAGTCTTTCATTACAACGGGCCAAAGCCCCAGTCGGTTGAAGCGGCGCTTGTTATGCTGGCAGACTCTGCATCTTCTGCGGTAAAGGGTCTGGGAAATACAGCCTCCTATGAAGAAAAAGCAGCTGTCGTTTCCAGAATAATCAAGGAGAAGGCCGATGAGGGTCAGTTTGATCAATGCAAACTCACAGGATCAATGCGAACAAGAGCAGCACATGTATTTATGGAAGTATTGAGCCAGAACGATTACGAAAGGATAAAAGACTTTCCACATGGGCAGTAATCAAGACAATTCAGAGAGCTCTATAATTGATACCGGCAGCGATAAACCCACTGCGTATCAGGCAACTCCGTCAGTCAGCATTATTCTTGATAACCCCCCGCAGGAGCTTTTTCTGCTGAACCATATTGTGCAGAAAACTATAAATGGTCCTGTAGAGTTTGTGATCTGCGACCCTGGCGTTATGAGATTTCTCAACTACAGCTGGCGAAAGATCAACAAGCCCACAGATGTTCTTACTTTTGATCTTTCATCCCCAGACGGGGATTTCCCTGAAGGGGTGGTTTATATTGATGGCAGAATGGCCCCACCTCTGGAGGAAGTGCTTGAAAGGCTTTATCACGGGTGGTTGCATCTTAAAGGTTTTACCCATGACACAGAGGAGGATACCCGAGAAATGAACCGACTTACTGTTGCACTGGTAAAAGAGGGAATGAAGGCGGTGAAAGGGATATGAATATTGCAGGAGATTTGCTGCTTCTTGCTGCAGGTATTCTTATCTCTGCTGCTGCGAACGGATCCAGAACAGCCATACCTGAACTGGTTAACCACAAAGGCAGAGATCCTTCAGACCGGCGGAGGGAGGCTGCTGCAAGGCTGAGGACCATCTGGCTGGCAAGGGTTGCAGGTCTTGTTCTTATCGGTGTGAGCTCAACTCTGCTTTCTTCTCAAATGAGCTATCCCCGCTGGGTTTCTGCATCGGTAATTGTGTTTCTCTCCTTTCTATTCTCGGAAGTTGTGCCTCCTGTTCTTGTTCAGAACCTTTCAGAAGGATGGGTCAACAGGGTATTTACTGTACCAATGGCTGTTCTTAACTTCTTTTTCCGACTTCCGGCAAGAATTCTTCTTGGAAAAGAAGACAGCAATTCGGATGACTGGGCATACACGCCTCCAGACACTCTCTGGCTGGAACAGCGCAGGGAAAAGGGTGATCAGGAAGAGCTGGAAAAAGAGCAGGAACTGGTTGATTCCATCCTGGAGTTTTCTGATAAGATCGTACGCGAGGTAATGGTTCCAAGAATAGACATGGACAGTATTGAGCTTTGTGATGACATTGGAAGTATTGTTGCCCAGGTGAAAAAGGCAGGTCATTCCAGAATACCGGTATACAGAAAGATAATCGACGACATTGCAGGTGTGCTTTATGCGAAAGATCTTCTTGGGGTTCCACTGGATGCGGAAGAAGGAGAATTCCGGGTGGAGGATATTATCAGAGAAGCCTATTTTGTACCGGAATTCAAGAGAATAGATGAGCTTTTTACCGAGTTTCAGACCAAGAGAATCCACATGGCAGTGGTAATCGACGAGTACGGAGGGATTGCGGGCATAGTTACAATGGAGGACATTGTTGAGGAGGTCTTCGGCGAGATCAGGGATGAGTTCGACTCTGAACCGCCAATGGTAAGATCGGTTGGGGATAACTCATACAGAGTTGATGCAAGACTGCCTATTGATGACTTGAATGACCTTCTGGGTACAGACTTTGAAGAGGAAGAGAACTACGAATCTGTTGGCGGTCTGGTTTTTCACCAGCTTGGACATATTCCCGAGGCAGGAGAATCCCATGAAATGGACAACTGGACATTCACCGTGGAGAAGGTCAGCGGGCAGAGAATTGTCTTTGTAAAGGTCAGCCCTGGAACCGGGGAAGAGGATTGAGAGTATCTACTCCAGCCTTTGTCCTGAGAAGGGTCAGGTGGAGTGATTCTTCTCTGATCCTTACGCTTTACTCTCTGGATTATGGCAGGATTTCCGCAATGGTTAGAGGTGCTTTGCGCCCGAAAAGCAATTTCCTTGGCAGAGTAGAGCTGTTCAGTCAGGGTGAATTCCAGCTTGCCCGCCGTGAAGGCAGGGAGCTGGACACTGCCACAGAAGTCAGCATAATATCTCATAATGAGGCTCTTCGCAGTGATTTCAGAGGTTTTGCAGGTGCCGGCCTTTTTTCTGAGTGGCTTCTGGCGGTTGTCTCTTTCGGGAATGAACCATCCGGTCCCGTATATCGTCTGACAGAGCAGGTATTTGCTCTGCTGGACTCAGGAGCTCCGCCCTGGCCTGTTATCTGCGGCGGAGTGGTAAGGCTTCTGCATCTTTCCGGTCACGGTTTTTCCACAGATACATGTGTTGCCTGCGGAGCAGAGATCAAGGGCAGTACAAGCTGGTCTCATTCCAGTGGCGGGGTTGTGTGTGGAAAGTGCGGGGAGAACGGTTTCCCTGTGAAATCCGGGGTGATCAGTTTTCTTTCCAGAGCAGGCAATTCAAGCCTTGAGTCACTTGCCAGAGTCAGGCTTTGGCCCGGTGGTTATATTCAGTGTCACTTGTTACTCAAAGAATATGCACAGGTTCATCTTGAGCGCCGGCTTCTGTTGAAGTCGGAAAAAGTAATGAAGGAGATTTTAGATGCAGGCCACTAACGACCTGATGAAAAAAATAGTTTCACTTTCCAAGAGGCTGGGATTTGTTTACCAGTCCGGAGAGATACACGGAGGGCTTCAGGCTGCCTGGGATTATGGCCCACTGGGCGTTGAACTGAAGAGGAACATAACGGAGTTGTGGTGGCATGAAATGGTCCGCTCAAGGGGAGATGTGGTAGGTGTTGATACTGCCATTATAACCCACACGGATGTCTGGAAATCTTCCGGGCACCTGAAGAATTTTCACGACCCTCTTGTGGACTGCAAGAAGTGCCACAGCAGGTTCCGTGAGGACCATGTGGATGGTGATGTCTGCCCCAAATGCGGAGGAGAGCTCACAGAACCGAGAAATTTCGGTCTGATGTTCAAGACTTTCATGGGCCCCCTGGAGGATGAAAGCTCTGTTGTGTACCTGAGACCGGAAACCTGTCAGCCGATCTTTGCTCAGTTCCAGAACATTGTAACTTCCACCAGAAAGAGTCTTCCCTTTGGAATAGCTCAGACTGGAAAGGCTTTCAGGAACGAGATAACCGTACGAAACTTCATATTCAGAAGCCGCGAGTTCGAGCAGATGGAGATGGAGTACTTTGTACATCCGGATGAGATGGATAAGTGGTACAAGTACTGGGTACAGAAACGACTGGACTGGTACACGGATGTGCTTGGTATAAAGAAGGAGAACCTGAGGCTGAGGCCTCACGAGGATAAAGAGCTGGCTCACTACGCCGCAGGATGTACCGACATTGAATACCGGTTCCCCTTTGCTGGAGGAGACGGTTACGGAGAGCTTGAGGGTATTGCCAGCAGAACTGATTATGACCTTACGGCTCAGATGGAAGGCAGCGGAAAAGACCTGAAAATTCTCGACAAAGAGACCGGAAAGAAGATCACACCTTATGTCATAGAGACATCAGGCGGGGTGGGCAGAACCTTCCTGATGGTGCTGCTTGACGCATACCGCGAGGAAGAGATAGACGGGAAGACAAGAGTAGTTCTGGGTCTTAGTAAGAAACTCGCCCCGGTAAAAGCGGCAATTCTTCCACTTTCCAAGAAGCTTTCTGAACAGGCTCGGGAAATTGAGAACCTGCTTCGTCCTCACTGGCCGGTGCTGTTTGATGTTACCGGTTCAATAGGCAAGAGGTACAGAAGGAATGATGAAATAGGCACCCCCTACTGCATCACATTTGATTTTGACAGTCTTGAAGACCGTAAGGTTACCATTCGGGACCGCGATTCTCTTGAGCAGATCAGGGTAGATATAGATAGTCTTGTAGAGATTATGTCCCGGCTGATGACTGTTGGCTGGGAAAGACAGGAGTAAAGGTAATGGCACTTGCCAAAAGATACAAAGCGAAAGAATCAGAACCCCGTCTGCAGCAGAAGTGGGCAGACGAAGATATTTACAAATACAACCCTGATTCAGAAAAAGAAGTTTATGCAATAGACACACCGCCTCCTACAGTAAGCGGCATGATCCACATGGGACACATATTCAGTTATGTCCAGGCGGAAGTTCTTGCCAGGTATCAGAGAATGACCGGCAAAGAGGTTTTCTATCCATTCTGCTTTGATGATAACGGTCTGCCCAGCGAGCGGTTCACTGAAAAAGTGAAAAAAGTAAAAGCGCAGGACATGACACGGGGCGAGTTTGTAAAACTCTGCCTTGAAGTAGCAAAGGATGCCGAGGCGCAGTTCCGTGATCTCTGGAACAGTTTCGGCTTCAGCTGCGACTGGTCTTTAATGTACACCACAATAGACCCGTGGGTACAGCGTATCAGTCAGCGCTCCTTTCTTGACCTTGTGACCAGGGACAGAGTCTACAGAAAAGAAGCTCCTACTCTGTGGTGTCCCGAGTGCCAGACCGCCGTGGCGCAGGCAGAGACAGAAGACAAAGAGTTCCCCAGCCATTTCCATGATCTTGAATTTCAGCTGGCAAGCGGCAGTGGTGTGATTCCAATTGCCACAACCCGCCCTGAACTGATCCCTGCCTGTGTTGCTGTTTTTGTTAATCCGAGTGACGACAGGTGGAAACACCTTGTGGGGCAGAAGGTAAAGGTTCCTCTTTATGACCGGGAAGTAGAGATCAGAGTCGATGATAAGGTTGATATAGAAAAGGGTTCCGGTGCTGTGATGTGTTGTACCTTCGGTGATTCTACTGATATAGAATGGTGGCGCCAGCATGACCTTGATCTGAGGATCATTCTTGACAACCGCGGTCACATGAATGAAACAACTGGATTCCTCCAGGGGATGTACTGGAAAAAAGCCCGGAAGGTCATAGTAGCTAAACTTGTGGAAGAAGGCTACAGCAAGGGTGGAAAAGACATCACTCATGCGGTGAATGTTCACGAGCGTTGCGGAACTCCCCTGGAGTTTCTTGTGAATCGTCAGTGGTTTATAAGGATCCTGGATATTAAGGAACAGCTTCTGGAAAAGGGCAGTGAAGTAAACTGGTATCCGGGTCATTTCAAGGTGAGATACAATCACTGGGTAGAGAATCTGAATTGGGACTGGTGCATATCAAGACAGAAATACTACGGTGTGCCCTTTCCGGTATGGTTCTGTGAAAAGTGTGAAACTCCGATCTTTGCAGACGAAAGCAGCCTTCCTGTGGACCCTCTGGTGGATTCCCCCGGGAAGCCCTGCCCCAGTTGCGGCAGCACGGAGTTCAAGCCGGAGAGCGATGTTATGGATACCTGGGCAACCAGTTCACTTACCCCTCAGATCAACATGAAGTGGGGCGAGGAGGATCAGCGAAAGAATATTTTCCCTATGGCTCTCAGGCCCCAGGCTCATGATATCATCAGAACATGGGCTTTCTATACCATAGCCAAGGCTCTTCTTCACGAGAACAAAATTCCGTGGAAGGATGTAATGATCTCCGGTCATGCTCTGAACCCGAACCGTCAGAAGATGTCCAAGAGCAAGGGCAA
>JAGLQD010000430.1 GCA_023136985.1 Candidatus Sabulitectum sp.
ATGAGAAACTTGTACCATCCCGGAACTGCATATCCAGTGCGATGAATGTGGGGCATCCCAGCAACATTCCAAGACTGGTTCAGCTTTACGGCGGAAACATGGATGAGAATGGTACGATCAGCAATGCACCGGACATGGACCTTATAAGAAAAGACATGTATGCTGTGAGCATAAATGACAGCGAGACGGAGGCCATGATAAGCCTTGCATACAAAAAACATGGTCTTCTTCTTGAGCCTCATGGCTCCGTGGGCTGGGCCGGGCTTCAGAGGTACATCAAAGATGAGGATGTAAGCAAAGAGCAACTCTGCATTTCTCTTGAGACGGCGCATCCCGCTAAGTTCCCGGAGAAGATCAGAGAAATTCTTTCTTTTGACCCTGAACTTCCTCCCAGTCTTCACGGGCTTGAAGAGAAGGAAGAGTCATATGGGCATCTGCCAACAGGTTACGCTGCTTTCAAGGAATTCCTGAAGAATAGATATTCAAAGTAACACCCTCGGGGCACGCAGAAAGCTGCGTGCCCCGCTCTGATAAGGAACATCATGAAGTACATAATTATTCTTGGAGACGGCATGTCTGACCGTCCCATTAAGAGTCTGGGCGGGAGAACACCGCTGATGGTGGCAGAGACCCCGAGCATTGATTCTCTCTGTGCCCGTGGAATTTGCGGTAAGTTCGCCACAGTTCCACCAGAGCTGGCTCCCGGCAGCGCTGTGGCCAATCTATCGGTACTCGGTTACGATGCAGCTGAAGTTTTTCAGGGCAGAGGAGTGCTGGAGGCGGCCAGCATGGGTGTTGAACTGGAATCCACCGATCTTGCCATGAGGTGTAATCTTATCTGTGTGGAAGACGGAGTGATCAAGAATCACTCTGCAGGACACATAAGCACAGAGGAATCACACAAGCTTATCTATTCTCTTCAGCAGGAGCTGGGATCAGAGTCTATCATTTTTCATCCCGGTATAAGCTACAGGCATCTTTTCGTTCTGAAGAACGGCAGCGATTCTGTTTCCTGTACACCGCCACATGATGTACCGGGAACGGCATTTTCCCAGGTGATGGTTACAGCGGCAAAACCTGAAGGTGAAGAAACCGCAGCTGTTCTTAACCGTCTTATTATTAGATCGCAGGAAATATTGAAGAATCACCCGGTGAATCTGAAGCGTATTGAAGAAGGCAGGGACCCTGCTAATTCCGTGTGGTTCTGGTCTCCCGGTTACAAGCCACGCATGAAGACTCTTTTCGAATTGTACGGTCTAAAGGGCGCAGTGATTTCTGCTGTTGATCTGGTGAAGGGTCTCGGGGTTTATGCCGGTCTTGATGTTATAGAGGTTGAAGGTGCAACAGGTCTTTACGACACCAACTACGAGGGCAAGGCACAGGCAGCCATTGACGCGCTTAAAGGTGACTATGACTTCGTCTACCTTCATGTTGAAGCAACGGATGAGGCCGGGCACGAGGGCGATGTTGACCTGAAGATAAAGACAATTGAATATCTGGACAGGCGAATTGTCAAGTTCATCATGGAAGAAACCGAAAAGATGGAAGAAGATGTGGCAATAGGTATTACACCTGATCATGGAACGCCATGCGATCTCCGAACACATGTTCATGACCCTGTACCGTTCCTGATCTATCTTCCCGGAAATAAACCTGATGATGTGATGCTTTATGACGAGGTCAGTACTGACAGTGGAAGTCTGGGAATCATACGGGGAGACGCATTCATGAGGATTCTACTCAACAGGTAAGTCTGCGTAATTGCTGACTGGCCACTTTCAGCTTCGAATGCCCATTCAGACTACCAGTCTTTTCCGTAGTATTTTTCTCCCGGTGGACCTGCGAGTTTTCTTATGCCTGCAATAGTGGTTTTATCCAGAGATCCTCTCCAGGTATCTACCGACTTCCTGCTGTTTCTCTGGAGCAAATGTGCTTTTCCCTCCGGGGCTCTGACAGGATTGCTGGAGGCTGTTGACTGTCTGATGGTACAGCGAGACTTTTCCGTGAATGGCAGTGCTGTGAATTCATGTATCTCCATAAATTTCTCTTCGGGATTTATGGAGAGGTCTTCCAGCCTGATTACTTTCATGCCCGGATTACGATCTGCATAAACATCCAGAACAGAATAGATACATTGCCAGAGAAGTGCCCCTCTCTGCCATGGCTGCATTGAAGTTGTATCGAATGAAGCCAGTATTTTACCCAGGTGATCTTCCATGAGCGGGGTTTGTGCGGTCAGATTGGAGAAGTCGAAGTCCCAGCCCAGTCTCATTGTGCTGTATACGAAGCCAGCAGGATGTCGGAGAAGCATGAGCACATCCATTCCGAACTTCCGGTGAAGCCATTCTGAGCATAAAGACGCAAGAGGATCCTTGAGGATCAGACGCCTGGAGCCAGGCAGCCTTGTTGAAGCCAGGTAGCGCAGGTAGTCTCTGCTTCCGAACATTCTTTTCCCAATTGTCCGGAGAAAACCGCCTCCCAACCCCGATCTATTCTTGTATCTTGCATGACCCGAGATTATTAGATCGACTAGATCACTATAGTATTTTTCCTGTGCACTGCCATCCCGGACATAAGGATACCAGATATCAATACCCTCTATACCAAGATTCGGGTTGAAGGGCTCCTGTACATATCCGGTATTCGGTGCCGCAGAGAGCATTTTGCCCACAAAAGTGGTTCCGCTTCTATGAATGCCCGTGACAAGAATATGACGATTCTGAGTAGCTTCAGGATTCATACACTTAACCGTCCGATACGAATTTAATAAAATACAGTGATTCTTTAAAAGTCATTATTGAAACTATGAAATCTGTTTGAGTTAGTCAACATTCTGGTAGTTTTCCTCTGAATTCTGCGTTTCCTGAGCTGCGGGTTTGTCAGTTAATCTGAAAGTAGAGATGCCAAGGTTATGTGGATAAAGCTGAGAGAAAGACTTCTCTCAGCTTTATCACTGAAGCACTTCAAATACATCTCAAAGCAGAAGTTTTACCGCCGAGAACGATGATTCATTCAGAACAAAGAGCAGTACACCTGTTGGAAGAATGGATGCATCGAGTGTTGAAGATCGCCTGTTGATCTGCCAGTGGCCTGCAATTCTTCCATCAATGGTGTAGCAGGAAAGAATTCCTGTTTCTTCAGAGGTCACAGTGAAGCTGGAGGAGAATGGAGATGTAACAGAGAGTTGAGGTGACAGTGCTTCTTCTTCAATCCCTGTTGACCAGTTAACTGCTGCTACAGCATCAAGATCGAAGAGCCCTCCATCCGACACCGCATCACCGCAATCTGTGAGTCTTACGAAGCGAACCCATTCCAGCCCGATGTCTTCAAGATCGAATTGATCTCCGCCGGAAACAGAAGGGTCTGTGGGGTCTTCCCCAGTGGTGGGCATTAATCCCGCCAGCCCCTCCAGAGTCGTTTCGTCCCACGGGAACTGAATCCAGTACTGACCATCCTGGCTGACTTCAACAAAGGCGCACTCCTGAAAATACCCTGAACCTGTGTCCATGACATTCTCGAACACTGTGAAATCTGCTCCCGGTTCATTGATAATGCTGTTGTCTGTGAATTCCAGCACAACCCAGCCATCTTTTCCCAGGGTCAGCAGATTGTCTTCACCGAAGGATGGTGCTGTTGGAGTTGCATCAGGGTCAGGGGGGCCAAGAATGTTCTCCGGGTAGTATGACTGGCCGTAGCCGGCTCCCGGGCCGTACTCCACTGCTGGAGAGCCGTCAGCCCAGGGGTCAGATGTGATGCAGAGCAGAACGAGAGCAATCATCTTGCGGTTATCACAAACCGGGCGGATGTGCTGCCGCTGACCACAGTGTAGATTCCAGCTGTCATACCGGTTACATCCATGGTGGTTTTACCTTTTGTCGCTACGGTTGTTGCAGCAGCTATTCTTCCGGTTATGTCGTATATCTGTATGGCTTCACCGAAAGATGTTCCTGTAACCGTTATGAGATTTACTGCGGGGTTTGGTGCAACCGACAACGAGATCCCGGTTTCAACGCCTCCTCCATAAATACCAAGCAGGGATCCGCTGACTGCAATAGCAGCCGGTGATGTTACCGCATAGGTTTGAAAAAGGTTTTCTGTGGTGTCATAGACTCTTACCTCATTGTTCATGGAGTCAGAGATCCACAGGTATCCGTTTTCGTCCACTGCCATGCCATTGCCACCGGAACAGAACGGGTCTGATGAGTCATGAAGAACGGTCTGTGTGCTCATATCAATTGAGTAGACACCAGCCCCCCATGGGTCTGAGATATAAAGGATGCCGTTTGCCGCCACACTGAATGCAGGAAAACCGCCTACAGTCAGTTCCGCAACGGTGCTGCCGGTGGCAAGATCGATAACAACCACAGAACCTTCATCGTTGCCGTAGACACCGCTGCATGTGGCAAAAAGATGATTGTTTTCATCGAGAGCAAGTGATTGACAGTTTGTGCCAGCGGTAAGTGTATCAGTTACAGAACCTGCTGAGATATCCGCAACTACTACTGATTCTCCCGCTCCCCAGCCGCCGCACGCGATGTACAAAAGGTTTTCCGTCGTGGCCATCCATTCCGGATTTGGACCGATGCCTTCTATTGAAGAGAGTGCCTGCATTGTGGTTGGGTTCACCAGTGTAACGGAGTTGTTCAGCGTTGCGGATACTGCAAGGTTTCCATCTGCCAGAGGAAGAGAAGCCCAGCAGTTCCAGCCTGTGCCGATGCCGAGTTCGGTCAGGGTCCATGTACCGAGCTCGAATTTCTGAAGGGTAGCCGAATCGTCTCCCGAGTTCACAACATATGCAGATCCGTTATGAATGATCACATCATTCGGATATGTGTGAAGAACGCCTACAGAAGGGGTAACTGTTCCTGTTTCCAGATCAATGTGTGCCAGATCCCCGCCACTGATGATCAGGGCATCTCCTGATATCACAGAGAGAAGGATCAGGCCGATTGCAAAAGAGCTCATTTAAGACTCCTGTTTTCGACCGCGTGAAAAATGTAAGGGAATATCCCCCCACCCATCCCGCGAAGGTGAAGATAAAACTCTGTCGGCAGAAGGTCTTCTGGCTTCCGGACTGCCTACTCCCGCACCTTCTCGCATTGATTCAATGCAATGGTTTGTTGCGGTTTCGTTTCCGGTTACAGCGGCGGGGCCGCGCAGGAATTTAACCTGCTTCCCTGACGCTGCCGACGGTGGTAATATATTTCCCGTGGAAAGAAAAGGGGAATAGATGGGAGATTTTTTCAAGAGAGTTCATGGAATAGTTGCCATGATACCAGCTGGTTCAGTGATGACTTACGGACAGATCGCAGCCATTGCCGGTAATCCACGAGCTTCCCGGGCAGTTGGATATGCTCTTCGTTCAGCGCCTTCCGGCGCGGAAATGCCCTGGCACCGGGTGGTAAATTCAAAAGGTGAGATCAGCCTGCGGAATACTCTGCAGGGAGATGATGACAGATGTCTTCAGAGGATACTTCTTGAGAGTGAAGGGATCGTATTCACAAAATCAGGAAAAGTGGATCTAAAAATACATCAGGTAAGGTTCTGATCTGAAGAGCTCCCGGCTCTTCATTGGATGTTATCAACAATCATTCTGGGAATTGCAGGGAGCAGAGTCAATTACAATTGGTGAATCATCCTTGACCGCTTTTTTCAACCTGTCCAGCCCTTCAATGATGTTCTGATTCGGGCAGCCGATATTCATTCTCATGAAGCCGCTTCCTCCAGGGCCGAACATTACTCCGTTTGTAAGAGCCAGCTTTGCCTTCTGTACAAAGAATGCTGAAAGTTCTTCGTCACTGAGTTTCAGCTTGCGGCAGTCCAGCCAGAGCAGATAGGTGCCATCTGGTTGAATAACGGTAATTTCAGGAATACTTTCTGTGAGATAATTCTTTACTGTCATATAATTCTGCCAGAGATAAGGAAGAAGCTGGTCAAGCCACTGCTCTCCATAGAGGTACGCCGCCTGGGTGCCCACAATACCGAATATGCTGGACATGTTCAGATGCAGTCTTTCAATGGTAAGACTGAATCTTTCTCTTAATTCTTTGCTTGGGATAATGTTCACAGAGAGCTGAAGACCTGCAAGATTAAATGTTTTGCTGGTGGAGAATGATGATATTGTTCTATCCGCCAGAGCATAACTGATCTTTGCCGTTGGTGTGTGCGTGTTTGGCTTGAAGATTATATCGGCATGAATTTCATCGGAAAAGATCATAAGATCGTGCTTTACGCATATGTCTCCCAGATGCTCAAGCTCTTCATTTGACCAGACCCTTGAGACAGGGTTGTGGGGAGAGCAGAAGAGGATCATTTTCGCAAACTCTGCTTTTTTCTCAAGATCCTGCCAATTCATCCTGTATCTGCCATTCTTGAGAACAAGAGCATTGTCAAGAAGTTTCCTTCCGTTTGCCTCTATAGAGTCCTTGAAAGGAAAATAAACCGGAGATTGAATAATCACTCCGTCACCGGGCTCTGTAAACTCCTGCATGGCCAGATTAAGGGCTGGAACAACTCCCGGAGTGGTGATGATCCACTCTTTTTCAATAGTCCAGTTGTATCTTTTCTTAAACCAGTCGATCACAGAGGAATAGAATTGATCAGATCTTGCTGTATATCCGAAAACGCCGTGAGCCGCCCGCTCCTCGATGTGTTTCAGGATTTCCGGCGGAGTTCTGAAATCCATATCTGCGACCCACATGGGATGAATATCGTTTTTGCCGAAGAAGGCATTCAGGTAGTCCCATTTGATACAGTCTGTATTTTTTCTATCAATAGTTTTATTGAAATCATACTTCATAAATTCTCCGGGATACGGATTAGAGTTCCAGCATCAGTGTATTCTACAAAAGAATAACCACAGGTCACCAGGGGATTGACTTTTACTAATCTAATCAATCTATTCAGTAGCGGTATTCAGGGGAGGTTTTGTGAAATTCGGATTTATATGTATGTTGTTTGCAGTGGCTGTGTCTGCTGGAGGTCTTGAACCGGAAGTTCTCTGGAGCGCTAGATTTCCAGGCTGTGTTGGTTCAGTTATCTGGGATGCGTCAGAAGATTATTCAGGTGGATATGTTGCAGTAGGTGAAGTCTGCAGCGGTGTATCGGGGGAAACTGCGCTGAATATCTGCAGAGTAGACAGTGACGGACTGGTCATCTGGGAGAATACAGCACTTAGTCTTGGAAATGCATCGGCATATTCCATCGAAAGAACAACAGACGGTTTTGTTCTCTGTGGTGCTTGTTCTGATTCTTCCGGCAAACATGGTTTGGTGATGAAAATTGATTCTGACGGTAATACGGCCTGGACTGCAATGATTGATCATGGGGATAATGATGTCCTGTACGATCTGTGTTCAGGGACAGACGGAAATTTGATAGCCGTGGGTTATTCTCTGAACGATCAGACTCATGATAATGATATACTGGCTGTCTGTCTTTCTGATTCCGGACTGGTTCTCTGGCAAAAATCATTTGTGGCTCCAGAGTATCAAACTGCTCATTCAATCGTTCCTTCCATCGATTCCAGCCGGGGATTTGTGATCACAGGTTCGGATAACTCAGATATTTTCCTTATGAAAATAGACAACGAAGGGAACTGGTTGTGGAAGTCTACTCATTTTATGGAGGGGATACAGTCAGGAAGTGATGTGGCCGTACAGAGCGAGGGTGGATACATAGTTGCTGGCAGCACAAGGGGAAGCAGCAGTTATTCGGATGCTCTTCTTGTCTTTTTTGATCAGGAAGGCAAAATCACCAACGAATTTGTATGGGGAACCGATGGACCGGACAATGCAAGAGCCATTCAGGAAATACCTCCCGCAGGCTTTGTTGTTGTGGTAAACTCAAATGAGGGAACCGGTGAAGGCTACCGCCCGTACATTTTCAGGTTTGATCCGTGGCTCTCCATTATCTGGTCTGTGGCTGTCTCCAACAGGGATGCTTTCTGCTATTCGCTTGCACAGACGTCAGATGGCGGGTTCATTATAACAGGCAAGAAGTCTACAGAAGAAGGAGCTGGTTACTCGTCCTGTGTTGTGCGGCTATCTGAAGAAAATCTTTTAAATCTGAACTGATCCCTCTGTTACATCAATAACGGTCTTCGTTCCTAAAGTGTTACGATAATATTATTTCTCTCTTCGTTACCTATTCTTTCCGCAGTAAACGACTCATTCTGATTCGAAATGGATGTTACCGCGCTGTCTGCCCTGGTATAGGAAGCCATTATGGCAGTAAGAAGAGTCAGATTCTTCACGGTCTTTTCCCCAAGCAGAATTCCCAGTGGTCCGGGGATATCCTGTATATCAAGCTGAATTCCCATATCTGCTTCAAGCATCCTGTCATTTTCTTCAGATGATCTTCCAACCAGACCCACAGCCTTATCAAGCACAAACATCCGTCCGAATCTGATCATCCGGGCATTTTCACCTGAAAGCAGATTGATATCCTTGAGTGTCTTCAGGCGATTTGCATATCCCGGATCAGTGAGAAGGCACCCTCCTCCCGGAGTGGGTATGTGACTGAAGCCATATTCTTTGGCCATCTTCAGCTGTCTTGTGCGACCTCTTCCATTCAGATCGAGAAGAAGATCTCTGTTCACCAGTCCTGATTCTTCCATAGGGGTGGGGTCAAGTATTTTTGCAGAGAGCGGCCGCAGAAGAACATCACCGGTAAATGAAAGATTCTTGACTCTGTTGATCGATCCTCTATTCTGGCTCATAGGACGCTGCCCTACAACCTCGCCGGAAAAAATGAAGTCGAAATCTCCCTCTGCAGCAATTTCCTTCAATCTGCTGAACATGGCTGCATGACAGTCTATACACGGGTTCATGTTCTTGCCAAAACCACTTGGCGGGTCGAAAAGAAGAGCAACGATATCAGCTGTAAAATCAACCTCCCGCCACGGGATACCCAGATGATCAGCAGCTGTTCTTCCAGCCTGCGGATCAAAGAACGGGCTGCCGAATGTTACGGCTTCAACATAAATACCTTGATCCATAAGAATCCTGCATGCCAGCATTCCGTCCAGCCCTCCGGAAAAAGCAGCAAGTGCTCTGACTTTGGCCATTAGTGGCCTTCCAGGATCAACCAGTCGTTCTGAACTGCCATCTTGCGCAGCTTTCTTACCGGATGAACCGCAATTGCCGAGCCGCACATATCAAGAATGTACCGGTCTCCCCAGGAGTCACCCAGAGCAAGGGCCTGGGAAGGCTTAATTCCCAGCTGATCCATAATTGCCATTGCGGGAGCTATCTTTGCCTTGCCGTAGGGTCTTTGCCCTACCAGATGGCCTGTGCATTTTCCATTCTTTACCAGAGGAATGCTACCGCGAAAACTTGTGAATCCAAGACC
>JAGLQD010000431.1 GCA_023136985.1 Candidatus Sabulitectum sp.
ACAACATCCGCAGTAATTCGTGTGGTCAGTTCGCCGGAGCGACTTCTGGCGAAAAAACCAAGATCAAGCTTAAGCAGATGGGAATACACCCTTACCCTGAGATCCCTGAGCATCCCCTCTTCCACATAGGCAACAAAAAAGGTTTGAAGGAAAAATGCCATGTTCTTTATCAGTATAAGGGATACAATAGTTATTATCACAGCCAA
The DNA here is from genome assembly GCA_023136985.1 of Candidatus Sabulitectum sp. Classification (GTDB taxonomy): domain Bacteria; phylum Fermentibacterota; class Fermentibacteria; order Fermentibacterales; family JCC-6; genus Sabulitectum. The sequence continues at coordinate 207 of JAGLQD010000431.1, forward strand.
CAGAGCCTGAGAAGGGGCTGAAATATGTATCCCTTCCAGGAAAGCACCTGGCAGAGCTTTTGCACTCTCAAGAATTGATGAAGAATCCCCACTGGAAAATGAGTCCCTGAACTCCTGGAAACGGGGCACAAACGTCTGCGACATGGCTTGCTCAATACTCAGCGTGGAATCTGTACCTTCCCCGGTTCCCAGCACATCGTCGAATATTGGAAGCAGCATTGCAAGCGTGGCACCGCTTGATGCAGCAAAGATCAAAGCAAACAGAAGAGCAAGGGCTATTCGACCTTTATACGGCCTGACCATTGCAAGTATTCTAAGAAATGTATTGTTCTTCATAGTGCCTATTCTGCTCAATGATGCAGCGCATGGTCAACCTCCCTGGAACAAACGGTGCTGTGAAGGGTAAATGTTGTTAGATTAGCTGAAATACGGAGGAAGTATGCTAAGGACAACTGTTTTGAAAAAAAAGAATGAAAAAGATCCAAGGTCAGACTCTCAATTGATGATCGATCTGTGCGGCGGAGACGAGGATGCTTTTACTCATGTTGTTAAAAGGTTCCAGCGTCCACTGTTTTCCCATCTTATCCGTATGCTTGGCAATGAAGAAGATGCAGAAGAACAGCTTCAGATGACATTCTGCCGGGTTTACAAATACAGAAATAATTATGATCCTGAACGGCCTCTCATAACCTGGGTGTACACAATTGCAAGTAATCTTGCAAAGAAGGAATGGAGACGACGCTCCAGATGGTCGATGGTCTCTCTTGAGAAAATCGTTCTTAAAGGTTCCCACAAAATGACACCTCACTACCGTGAAGGCAGAAGGGAACTTGGTGCAAGTATCGAAGAGGCAGTCAATGAGCTTCCTGAGCACTACCGTGAGCCTTTTATGCTCAGGGAAAAGCAGGGGCTCTCTTACGAGGAAATATCCGAAGTTATGGGGATTAAAGTTGGCACTGTCAAATCTCGTATAAACAGAGCCCGTGCCGGACTTCGGAACTCCCTGGAAGATGTATGGGAGATGTGGAAATGAAATGTAAAGAAGCACTGCTGTTAATGGACTCAGTTCTGGATGGTGAAGCAACCCCTGAGGACGAACAACTCTTAGGGTTTCATATCAACGGTTGCCCTTCGTGCAGAAAGATCATGTCCTTCAACGAATCAATTACAGAACAGCTGAAAAGAATTGAGGAACCGGAGCCACCTTCGGACCTTATGGAGATGGTTCGCAAAAGGCTTTATTCAGGCGACTATGTCCAATCCCCTCTTGAGAACAAGAACAAGAAAAAGAACGGAAGTCGTTTCAGAATATCCGCCTGGACTCGTTTTGCCGCAGTCATTCCTTTTGCAGCCGCTCTTGTTTTAATTTTGCATAACTTCAATGGTGAAGATTCATCGAGTTATGGAAACGGATCATTTGAGGCCGTGCATATTGAGAAAGCAGAGACCAGATACGCCCCGGTGCCAATCGTAGCGTATTCCAGACCTTCTTCCGTCTCTACGTTCTAGGAGTATCGTGATAGGTCTTCTGATTTCCCTCCTTCTCTCTTCAGGATTTGTACCTTCATTTGTTTTTTCTCCTGCAGTGTCTGTTGGAAGAGCCGGTGCAATGGGGGAATTCGTAGAGGTCTGCAGTGGTGTAGCGGTATCACCGGGGCATGCCGTGACACTTTTCGCCTTTACACAGAACTCTGATGTTTTCATTATAGAGAAAGGCACCAGGCTGTATCCTGATTCAGTTGTCAACTTCAGGGATGTAGGTCTTTCCATGCTGATTTTTCATGATGATGTATTTACCTCTTATGAACAGCCCAGATACACTTCTCCGGCTATTGGAGCTTCGCTCATGATTGTTGCGGATCATCCCACCGGCCTTTCGGTAATACGAACATTCCCACTGGAACAACTATCTGACGGAGCTCTTCTTCTGGCCTCTCCTCCGGAGTCGGAACTGATGGGGTCTCCGGTGTTTGACGCATATGACAGGCTTGCCGGTATAGTAACAGGTTCTTTTCATACAGGTGATGAAAGGGGTGAACTGATAGCGCTTCTCCCATGCAACCTGTGGTATTTCTGGACAGAAGAGATACTCTCCGATGCGGGTTTACATACGCCTCTGTTTGGAATAACGGCCATGCCTGCAACTTCAGGGTTGTCAGCTGTTCAGGGCATCCTTCTGCTTGATGTTGAAGTAAATTCACCGGCTTACAGATGCGGTCTCCTGGAAGGTGACATTATTACTGAAATAGACGGCGAAAAAGTATACCATCCGGAAGCTTTAAGAGTAATGATACAGAACTCCACAGAAGAGCTGGATGTGATGGTTCAGAGAGATTCGGAAACTACCGAGATCGTGATCCCATCATTT
>JAGLQD010000432.1 GCA_023136985.1 Candidatus Sabulitectum sp.
TGTTAATGCAACTGTTACATTTTTTGATGTGCCTTCCCCTGCATTCAATCCTCGGAACATGGGAAGAATAAAGGAATCAACAGCAGTGGCGTTCGTACTGGATAACTACGCCCTTGGTAATATGGAAGAAACCTTCCTGCAGAATGAATCCGAGCTGATGATCTCTGATCTGGCCATCATGGAAAAGCGTGTAGCCCGCCTTACAAAAGAGAGCAAGGCAAAACAGGCGGAAGCCCAGCTGCTTCTGCGATGCATGGAATCAATTGAAAACGAAATTCCTCTTCGACTCATGGAGTTCACAGAACAGGAACTGGAGATTCTGTCACCATTCTCTCTGGCATCACTTAAGCCTCTTCTTGCCATCTCCAATAGAACCGGTGAAGGTGTCTGTGATGAGAAAGCAGTTGACGAACTTGTAAAAAAACACGGTGGTGCTTTTCTTGGTATTGACAGTGGCTTTGAACTTGAACTCTGTGATTTTCCAGAAGAAGAGCGTGGCGAATTCCTGGAATCAATGGGATTCACCTCATCGGGGAAAGAAAGAGTTCTTGCTGAAGCGTATTCACTTCTTGACCTGATCAGTTTTCTGACCATGGGCAAAGATGAAGTAAGAGCATGGCCCATAAGAAGAGGCAGCTCCGCTCTGGAAGCCGCAGGCACCATCCACTCTGACCTGGCCAGAGGATTCATCCGGGCGCAGGTTATACCCTACAACCTTTTCCATGAGATCCCGAATGAAGTTGAACTGCGAAAGACAGGGTCAATTGGTCTTCAGGGAAAAGAATATGTGGTACAGGATGGAGACATACTGGAGATCAAGTTTTCTGTTTAGCAAATCAGCTCCAGAAACCTAAAGATTTTCCAGTTGTGTTAGCCAGTTGTTGAAATGTGAACACTCACTGCGCATTTTGGGCAAACCGATTTTCTCGGCAATAATGATTCCAGCATTGGCTTTGTCATAATCCGGAATTTCTTTTAAAATGCGCCTTGAAGGACAAGTCTCGTAACCGTCATTCAGGAGTTCCGGATTACCCCCAACCTCTTTCAACATGCCAACCAGATTTGCAATTGCAGATTCAGACTCGAAATGTTCCATGGCCAATTGCCCGGGATCAGAGAATATCAAAGTCTCAAATTCGTGAAGCTGTATGTACGGGATAAACCTGTGATCCCCAATGTCTTCTGAAAAGGCCTCCTCTATTATTCTCACCTTCGCATACGGGTCAGTTTGCCGGTTTGCCTCTTCTTTTCCCGGAAAGTCTTCACGAAGTGCATACAGATCGAACATAGTAGTAAAGCGGCATTCCGGATTGTTATCCTCAGCAATCCATGTCTTGATGTCTTTTCTTGTTTTCAGATAGGAAGGAGACCCACCCCGGTATTCTATTTTTGTTTGATTATCCCTGCTGGTTAAAACACAACGAGCGTTTGCGTACACCTTGTAGTTATGAAGGTGGGGGCCCAGTAACCTGTTCACAAATCGCTTTTCAGTTGGACCCTCTACAGTTACATAAAGACGAATCATGATGGGCTTCCACCAAGTACATTCTTCTCCCATAATTCCGAAAGACTGTATCGTTCAAGCCACTCTGAGAGGTCTACTTTATTGGCAGGCCTTCTGAAGATACTCCGTTTTTCAATCCGGTCATACTCTACCACAACAATTTTATCAGCCCCGAATTCATTCACCATCCCGGTTGCCTGGGTAGCAATAATGATCTGAGATTTCACTGCTACTGACCTGATCATCCCAGCTAAAGTACCTATTGCGGCAGGGTGAAGACCTAGCTCCGGTTCATCAAGAATAATAACCTTAGGCCGAAGTTCCTCAGGCTGCAATAAAAGTGTAGCCAGAGCCATAAAACGCAGTGAACCATCCGACAGTTGATGCGGTCCGAATCTATAGTCGCTATCTTTTCCCTTCCAATCCAGCTTGATGAAATCCTTATTTCCCGGAGATGGATTCAAGAGGAAATCATCAAATTGCGGCAGGATAAGCTGGATATAACGAACTATACGATTGTAGCTTTTTCGCCAGTCATCTCTGTTCTTCAGAACATAAAGAAATGCAGCAAGGTTTCCGGCATTGCTACGTAGAAATTCATTATCGTCAATATATTTTCGACTTCTGATATCAGCAGTGTTTGATGTGTCATGAAACTGAAATACTTTACAATTTTTTAGAAGATTAAGAACAAACAGACTTGGATTTCCATCTTCTTTTGAGTCTCTTATCAGCCTGCTTTCTTTAAAGCCACCGCCAAAATCCACAACCCCCGATTTGTCTTCTACAGTATTTTCCCATGAAACAGATTCATTATCAAATATCAAATCACTTCCACTGCCTGGAGAAAGAACAAAACTGTAATAATCTCTTACATTATTTCCATCAGAGAATACAAGATTTGCTGATAAACACTTAGTGTTTTTCAAACCAAAATGCAGAATAGAATCCGCATATCCCTGTTCTCCAATAAACCTCTGCAAGGATTCCGTGGTCATGAGATTCAGCATCTTAAAAAACGAAATGAGATTACTTTTACCAGCCCCATTTGCTCCCAGCAATACAGTCATATCACCAAAATCAATCGTCTGTCCAACACTATCAATTGATTTGAAACCTCTCAAGGTGAGTCGAGTCAACTTCATCCTTCTGGCATCCATGGTAACATTCCCTTCTCAATCAAATACATGTATGAACTCTCACAGTAATATGAACTTTTTTGAAGTCATCGCAAACCAAAATTATTCCAGAAAATACAAGAAGCTAATGTCACCGGAGATCAATTTTCTGTTTAGCTCTCATCCGGCAGATAACAGATCCCACCTCTGCCGAGCCGATAAAGATCACGCACAGCCAGTAGAGCCAGAAAAG
>JAGLQD010000433.1 GCA_023136985.1 Candidatus Sabulitectum sp.
AGAACAAGGTTAAGTTTTGAAAGTGCAATGAATGGTTTAGGAGGAAGGGTTATTGGTTTTGCTGATCCTAATGTAAGCTCAGCTAAAAAAGGAGAAAGCCTGCATGATTCAATCAAAGTAATTGATGGCTTTTGCGATGTGATAGTTATAAGGCATCCTGAAGTTGGTTCAGCTGCTGTTGCTGCAAAAGCAGCAAATGTTCCTGTCCTCAATGGAGGAGACGGCACTAACCAGCATCCAACACAGACATTCCTTGACCTGTTCACCATCTATGAGGAATTCGGACGATTGAAGGGTCTGAAAATTGGAATAATGGGAGATCTGAAGTATGGAAGAACTGTTCATTCACTTACCCATGCAATGGCAATGTTCGGTGCTGAAATGGTGTTCATTTCACCACCATCCCTGAAGATGCCGGCACCCATTCTTTCCGAATTGACGGAAAAGGGAATATCATACCGCATGGCAGATACGCCTGAGGATGCAGCAGACATGAATCTTGATGTTCTCTATGTAACCAGGATTCAAAAAGAAAGATTTGGTGATCCGCAGGAATACAAGAATGTAGCCCACGGATACAGGATAAATAATGAAACAATTGAGGCTCTGGGAGGGCAGGTCAGAGTCATGCATCCTCTCCCCCGAGTAGATGAGATCGCAGAAGAGGTAGATGACACTCCCAATGCCATTTACTTCACACAGGCACACAACGGAGTCCCAACAAGACAAGCTCTTCTTGGTCTTGTTACAGGAGGTATCGTCTAATGGAGAGAGCATACAAAGTATATGCCATTAACAACGGTACAGTCATAGACCACATTCCCACCCCTCTTGCCCTTAAGGTTGTAGAGATCTTGGGCCTTGGAAACAGGGGCATATTCACAATTGGTGTTGGCTTTCAATCAAAACGACTTCCAGGGGGAAAAGATATTCTCAAGATCGAGAACAGAATTCTTCTGGAAAGTGAAACAGACACCATTGCCCTCATAGCTCCTGATGCAACCATAAATATCATCAAAGACGGGAAAGTCAGCGAGAAAAGAATAATCTCTATCCCTGAAACTATATACGGAGTAATGCAGTGTCCCAACCCCAATTGCGCCACAAACAAACTGGGTGCACACAGGCATTTCAAACTTGAAGACAAACAGGAAATGACATATCGCTGTGAATACTGTGAAAGAGTCACAGAGATCATCCCTGAGAACCTTACAGCTCCGGAATAGTAACCGGCACCCACAAGAATCTCCCTGTATTTGCTCTAGCAGATACAGGGAGATTATCTAGTGAAAGCAACAGGGGCAAACTTTCGCTCACCCCTGTAATTATCATTACTGCAAACTGGAACTAGAAGTTGGCTTTTATGCCTGCCCAGGTTGATCTTTCAAGTGCAAGAGCATCATCGAAGATAAGCTCGAAGGCTGCATCGATACCCTGTGCAGTCCACCAGACTGTTCCCAGCCCGTCAAACCCCTGTACACATGAAGAGAGTGAGATAGGATCTGACTGAATCCAGCCGTACTGTCCCAGTGGATCAAATGGGAATGCCTTGCGTATCTCGAACCAGTACTTTACTCCAGCATCAAATACGACCCATGACGGGAATTCGTACTCCAGTACAAAGTTTGAACCATCAGCTACCTCGGTGTAGTCGCCGGCGCTGATCATCCAGCTCTGTACAGCTGATGTGTGCTGAGGAAGAGTTGGTGCATTTCCAGTGCCATCATCAAGATAAAGATAGATCTCTACAGGAGAATCGATGGGACCGCCGCCACCGTTCCAGTAACCGCCCCACCAGCGGATCTTGTTGATGGTAGTTGATGCCGCAAATTCAAAATCGTCAGCAACACCACTGTCATAACTGGGATACATGTCATCAAAATACTGCGAAGCCATGGCATTACCCGTTGGCAGCTGAGACCACAGAACATCCTCGGCATCTGATCCCTGCCAGGTGCTTGCACTGGTGTTTAGACCAAAAGGTGTGATCTGACCAGCAAAACTAAGAGCAACTGCCAGAATAAGAACGAAAGTAACAAGCTTCATTTTTTCCCCCTTCATTAAGTAAAACAATCTCATTTGATAATACCACATTCACTGATGAAGTCAACAGGCAAACTCGGAAGCCAATGTACATCGCAACACTGGCAGGAAAGAAAAGCTCCCGGTACTGGATAAACAAGTACCGGGAGCAATGCCTAAAACTTATCTGATAACAACAATTCTCTGTGCAGCAAATCCCTGATCTGATTGCATAACTACTGAGTAGGAACCGGCTGAAAGCCCGGTAACCATGCCGGTGTACTGCCCTGCAGCCATGTCACCACGAGAGATGACTGAGACAGTTCTTCCTGTTACATCATAAACTGCAACACTTACAAAGCCTGGCTGCTCTACATTATAGCTAACTGAGAAGGCTCCGGAAACAGGATTACCCGATGTAAGCCAGATTTGCCGTCCATCAACAGGAGCAGTTCCCTGATCTTCAATACTCACAGGGTTCCAGAGTACTGTAACATCCTTAAGCGATGGAGTCACATTGGGGTTACTTGTAGAGAGCTCAACCTGATACTGAAGGAATTGCCCTCCCTGGGAAACTACAGAGCCTAAAGAACTTGAAGAAGTGATCCAGCTACTCCATGCTCCCATATTGAATGCGTCGTAAGAGGTTTTCAATCTAAAACGCACAGTTGTGCCTGCAGGAGTTGTTGCGGACCAGTGTATGTAATCCCAGATCACAGTACCGGGGTCTGGAGGTTCTATGTTCAGAATAGAGCTTGTGAGAATACTCGGGGTTGTAAAGCCACTCACCCGCCACCAGCTGATCTTGTCGCCGTAGAATGCACATCCAAGAACATCCTGAACACCATCTCCATCCATATCTCCAACAGAAACTCCAACTGCACCATGGAAGTATGTTGACACTGAGAATGTCTCCCAGATCTCTCCCAGGTATTCCCTGTTCTTGCACCAGATTATTTTGTCTTCTCCAAGACTGGCTGCCATTATTTCCGGATATCCGTCACCATCCATGTCTCTGGCAGCTATATCGTAGATGCTCTGACCGGAGGCTCCGAAAATTTCATGGGAAACCCATGAATTCTGCGTGTCGAGGAAATCATACCAGTAAAGATTGCCGTCTCCGTAGGAAGAAGCAACTGCGAAATCATCATTGCCATCGTTGTTGTAATCGGCAACCGCAACAGAGATCGGGTTGTTGTATGATGAACTGATTGTGTGCTTTGTCCAGGAATATCCAAATGGCGCTTTGGAAATGTAAGCAACGATATCATCCTGACTGTTGCTTGCAGCCACTATGTCAATAT
>JAGLQD010000434.1 GCA_023136985.1 Candidatus Sabulitectum sp.
ATTCTGGCAGGAATGATCCCCATGCCCAGAGGATAAATGATCGGACTTGCATAAAACCAGGCGAGAAGGATAACCTCAAGAAACTGTGATACATCCCGGTAGTACACATTGCCCACGGATATCATCATACTGAACCCGGCAGTCATAGCAGCCAGAAGTATCACGGCAATCGGAAGGGTAACAAGAGAAAGATTCGGAGTGTGCCCGAAAGCTATAAGTAGAACTTCCAGCACTCCAAGTGCCATAAGCATATGAACTGCATTTGCTATCACTGATGAAACAGGCAGCGCAACCCTGGGAAAGTAAATTGATCGAATCAGCTTCTGATTATCAAGAAGGGTCTTTGTAGAGGCTGAAAGCGAAGCTGCAAAGAAATTCCAGGGCAGAAGACCTGTAAGAAGAAAAAGCGAAAAGTGTTCTATCGCACCGCCGAACCGAAGTATCCTGGTAAAAACAACGGTGTAGACAACCATGCTGAAAAGAGGTTTAAGCAGAAACCAGAGAAAACCCAGGAAACTTCTTTTGTACCGGACCTTCAGATCCTTTTCCACCAGGCTCTTCATCAACAGGAGTCCACCGGTCATTTTTTACCGATCTTCCTCTCGGTGCCGCTGATAATCCTCCCGATATTGGCTCTGTGGGTTACCAGTATTGCAAGAGCAATAATGCTGAGGACTATTTCAGGATACTCAGGCGCATTGAACAGAATTCCAAAGAATGGCAGAGAAAGCCCTGCAGCAACACTTCCCAGTGAAACCATTCTAAACAGCGCGAGCAACAGAATAAACAACCCGAGAGCGCATAGAACCGGATATGTGGAAAGCACCAGAAGTGCTCCCAGAGCAGTAGCAACACCTTTACCGCCCTTGAACCCGAACCATGGCATAAATACATGACCGCATACAGCAGCAATAACAACAGCGCTTGGCAACCAGGCGTGAGCTGATCCCGCATAGGTCACCAGTAACACCGGAGCAGCACCCTTTGCGGAATCCAGCAGCATTCCAGCAATACCCATGACTGTTCCGCTTGTGCGCAGAAGGTTTGTGGCCCCGGGGTTACCAGAGCCGTGCTCCCGCAGATCAACACCTTTAAGCCTGCCGAGCAACCACGAGAAAGGAATCGAACCACAGAAAAAAGCGATCAGGATATAGATCGCAGGATGCATCAGTGTTCACGCTTTCTGTAAACGATCTTCAATGGAACCCCGTTCATATTCAATGCTTCGTGCATCTGGTTCTCAAAATAACTCTTGTAGTTATCCGGGATCAGGTCTGCTCGCGAAACGAAAACAACCAGAACCGGCGGAGTGTCTTTTACCTGAGTTATGTAGAAGAACTTAAGCATCTTTCCCTTGGGGGACGGAGGCTGAATTGTGTTTACAATAGTTCTCATTATCTTGTTGAGTTTTGCGGTGGAAATCTGGATCTTGCGCCTCTCGGCAACGGAAAGAACCATGGGAAGAAGTCGGCCCATGCCCTGACCCTCAAGGGCACTGGTGAAGAATATCGGAATCCATTTCGCAAGAGGAAATCTCTGAACAACGCTTCGTATCCACAGATGCCTGTCCAGGCCAAGGTCAACTTTGTTCACGCAGAGCAGAAGCCCTTTGCCCATTTCCCATGCTCTTGTGGCCAGCCTCAAATCCTGAGTAGTGGGATACTCATTGCCATCAAGAACCACAACTACAACGTCGGCACTGCCTACACTTTTCCAGGAACGGAGAGTGCTGTAGAACTCGATATCCTCCATCTTCCTGGATTTTCTGCGAAGACCCGCTGTGTCAATAAGACGGAAATTGGTCTCTTTCCAGGTGAGATATGAATCGATTGAGTCTCTTGTTGTTCCAGCCACAGGCGTAACGATATTCCGTTCATCATCCAGAAGACGATTCACTATGGAGCTTTTGCCTACATTAGGCCTGCCTATTACAGCTACAGAAACTCCATCAAAATCAGGATTCTCAACCACTGGCAGGTCGCGGATCACTTCATCGAGAAGATCACCAACGCCAAGCCCGTGAGCAGCACTGATCGGCCATGGCTTTCCAAGGCCCAAGGCTGTAAATTCGTGTTCCATGCCAAGTCGCTCGTAGGTATCTATTTTGTACACAGCAAGCAGACACGGCAGCCCGCTTTTTCTTACAAGTTCAACAGCAGCTTGATCAAACGGGTGAATCCCTTCGGTGCCATCCACAAGAAGAATGATAACCTGCGCCTCCTGTACTGCCAGATGCACCTGCTTTACAATTGCTTCCTGAAAAGGATCATCACTTCCCGGAGAAAGACCTCCGGTATCTACAGCAATAAAATTAACTCCGCCCCACTCACCCGTACCTATTTTACGATCGCGTGTAACACCTGCTTCATTATCAACAATGGCGGTTCTTCCACCAATCAATCTATTGAAAAGCGAAGACTTGCCCACGTTTACCCGGCCTATAATGGCCACTACTGGCAGATCCATTCCGCACACCTCCTGAATTTGCAAAACATTGAGGGGGAATATACTTTCACGACTCTGCACCGCGTTAGTTTTCGGATTATATTAGCGAATCATGAAAAAACTGATATTCATTATTGCCGGCATTTCAACACTGCTTTTTATGGCTCTCCACATGAGTAACTACGAGAGAGAGCTGGAGCACCTCACCCTGGACCTTAGGTTTAACCTCTTCCCTGACCTCGATTCTGTAAATGACAGCATAGTAATAATCGGCGTGGATGACGCATCACTGGAATCAATGAACTGGCTGGGGTGGCCATGGCCAAGACAGATATGGTCGGACATAACTGCATTCCTCTACCGGTCAGGTGTTCAGGTTGTTTACTTCGATATCACCTTTTCTACAAGTTCAACATTCTCCGCCGGTGAAGACAGCGTGTTCGGCGCAGTTGCCGAAAGAGGGAATACCGTTTTCATAACCGGACTGGGTCGGGAAGAGGGCCAGCCCATACCGGAGAATGCACTGATTGATATTGATATACCACAGGGAAATGTGACTCCTTTCAGATTTGCTTCGCCTCCAGTGGAAGCTATCGCAGCAGGCGCTGCCTTACTGGCCTCACCTTATGCTTTCCCTGACCCTGACGGAATATTCAGGAAGACTCCTCTGTTTTTCCCCACTGCAAACGGTGCTGTACCCTCTCCTGCACTTGCAATCGCAATGCTCTTCAGAGACGATCGTAATGTTTCCCTGCAGAACAATGCTCTGCTCTGGAGTAACTCAGAAATACCCCTTACCGAAGATTATGAAATGCAAGTGAGATTTGCAGGGTCAGCAGGCAGCTACCGGGCAATCAGTGTGGCTGATCTGTTTTCTGCAATGTCAGGTGACACAACAGCACTTCAACCATCGTCTCTCGCAGGTAAAATTGTGATGATCGGTTACACAGCCTCTGATCTGATGGATCTTAAACCCATACCGTATTCCGCAAGATGCCCGGGTGTAGAGGTTATTGCCAATGCGGTAGACAATGTTCTCACAGGCAGACATGTGGCAACCCATGGTTTTATCACAACACTTTTTATTACGCTCTTACTCAGTCTTGCTGTTGCATCAGCTCTTGTATTCATTCCCAGAGTTATTCCTGCTTCACTTACCGGACTGTTCGTTATTCTGGCATATGGTGCGGTTTGCCTGTATGCCTTCAAAGATTTTGACCTGTGGCTCAAGGCTGTACCTCCTCTTGCTTCGGGTATTCTTACGCTTCTTGGCGGATCGATTGTTGCCTACCAGTACGCTACAAAAGACAAGAAATTTCTGAAAGCTGCTTTTTCACAATACCTTTCCCCTGCCATCGTCTCTCTGGTTGCAAAGAATCCTGAGATGCTTAAGCTTGGTGGAGAGAAGAAAGTAATGACGGCATTTTTCAGCGACATTGCAGGATTTACAACCATAAGTGAGAAACTTGATCCAACTGATCTTGTAAAACTGCTTAACATCTACCTTACAGAGATGACGGATATCATTCTGGAATCAGGCGGTACCGTGGACAAGTTTGAAGGGGATGCAATCATCGCTTTCTGGGGAGCCCCGGTGGAGTATGAAGACCATGCACTGCGGGCTGTGACCTCTGCTCTGGAATGCCAGAGGATCCACGCCGATCTTAACAGGCGTCTCAAGGAAATTAATTTCCCTGAGCTTCATACCAGGATGGGTCTTGCAAGTGGTTCCATGGTAGTGGGAAACATGGGCAGTAACAAGCGATTCGATTACACAATGATGGGGACAGACGTCAACCTGGCAAGTCGCCTTGAAGGGGTCAACAAGGTCTACAGTACTCCTATTCTTATATCAAATGCCACAAAAGAGTTTCTTCCAGAAAGCATAAAATGCAGAGAGATCGACACGGTTATGGTCATGGGCCAGAAAACACCGGTCACAATATGGGAACCGGTTCTGAAAATGCCGGCTTTCGCAGAGAAGTACAATCAAGCCCTGCAACTGTACAGAAACGGTGACTTCCCACTGGCAATGAAGCAGTTCCTTGAAATAGAAGAAGACGGACCTTCAAGAACCATGTCTTCAAGATGCAGAAAGTTCATCCGGGACGGCACTCCTTCAGACTGGGAAGGAACATGGGTTCTTACATCAAAGTAGGTTCTTTACATATATTTACACAAATTCCGATGGAAAGTAAATCATATTGACAGGAGGAAATATGAAGGTTTTAATAATGCTTATTGTGACTCTTGCAGTGCTTGCAGGAAGTGCGATCGCAGAGGATACGCCGATTGAAGTAGGTGGAACTGCCACCGTTATGATCCGGGAACAGTACATCTTCCCCACGCCCGTTTTCTACGCCCAGCCGGTGGGAGAGCTTGTTTTTGGCTCGGTTGTGGACATAACCGGTGGGCAGGGTGACTGGTTCAGCATTGAAGCCGATAACGGAATTGAAGGCTGGGCTCACACAACAGCTCTAACTGGAGCAGTTCTTTCACAGGGTTCTCAGGGGACCGATGACAGCGACATGATCATGCTTGCAGGACGAGGTTTCAACAGTGATGTTGAAAGTTCCTATGCTTCAGGCAAGGATCTTCCCTGGGATGAAGTGGATGCCATAGAAAATATCACTGTTGAACCGGCAGATCTTGAAGTTTTCCTGGTTGAAGGTCTTCTTCTGGACGGAGGCACAGAATGACGGCAATTCTTCTTATAGCCATGCTGGCCTTCGGGTTTGGTGATATTTTAGATGTAGTTGAAAGTGATGAACTTGCCAGCGCTGTTACTGTTTACCAGGCGTTTGATGAAGCCAACCGTGAAATAACAGCAACAGAAGAGT
>JAGLQD010000435.1 GCA_023136985.1 Candidatus Sabulitectum sp.
CCCATTCAAGGTTATTTCTTGCAATGGATACACGCTTATCCATTATTGGCAAATATCCTTTATGCAGATTGGAAATGTATACAGCTAATTTGTATGCATTTAGCGCCTCAAGTACATCCTCTCGACTAGGTAAGGAATAGTGTTCTTTCCCAGTTACTATCGTTAATAGTGTAAATCCTGATTCTGCAGCGCGCTCAGCAGCTATGGCACCTGCGATGTGATCAATCCCGACCCCAACATCAGTTGGAGATGGTCCTAAAGCAGTAACCTCAACCCCAGGGCATTTCTCATTTACAAGAGTCACATATTCAAGTAATTTACTGATAGGGATATGACTTATCCCTTCCAATAGTACAGGTAAATCTTGAGCATGAGCAATAGTAGATAGTTCAGATTGGATAGCAAGCTCTTCATTCATAGATTTGTAAGAGTAATCAAGTATTGAGCAGGACCGAAAAGCAGAGCCCAGTGAGACTGCCATGTTGTACTTTTTCATTACCTCAATAATATCTTCATAATATAGATGTAGTGGATTATCTATATTTAATCTATTCATCATCTTATACAGTAAGGAAGATCCTCTTGAGCCCATGTATATAATCCTATTGTCAAATTGCATTGACAGTAATTTCAATGAAAGAGAAGAATGGAGAGTGAGAAAATCCATCCCCATCTCTGCATCCTTGGTGACTAAATCAAGGAGTAAATCTCTTATGTCCATCAACTTACTTAGTTTGTATTTGTCGACATTGTAAGCAAACTCATACGCAAGAACGGATCCGCAGGGAGCAGCAACTTCAGAGACCAACCTCTTTTTAAATTCGTTAATCTTACCGCAAATAGATACGTCTTGAATACAGTCAGCACCATGCTCGACTATTTCTATAGCGTCATCAATAAGGGGAAAGATATCCTGAGATTCATTTGAAATACCTAAAACAACATTAAGTCTCAACGGATATTGATTCCCTATGTATAGCGGTCTTTTCGTGCTGTATTTATTTTTAATACATAACATATAACTCCATTTAGTTATATAAAATAACAACAGTAGGGATGCTTGACATGCTATTTTTGTCCCCTACGATATCAGTACAAGTCTACTTCATTAGGAGATCACTGCGCAAGGTGCCCTTGAGAATCACAAGCAGTTTCCAAAAGACTTAGCAGAAAACCTTGCCTGTCTGAAAACCAAGGGTGAGAAGGTCCCAGCAACAGAGAAGCTTGTTTCTATATTCGAATTCCATACTGATGTGATAGTGAAGGATAACAGGGACACATTCTACGGTCACAAGATTTGTCTTACAGCAGGCAAATCGTCCCTGGTGTTTGACTGTACCGTGTTTGAGGGGAATCCAGCAGATTCTACTCTCGCTGTTGAGATGATCAGAAGACTGAAGGAGAAATGCGGAACTGTTCCAGAGAAGGTAGCCATGGATGGTGGATTCGCTTCAAAGAAGAACGTGAAAGAATTGAAGAATTATGGCGTAGATGAAGTTTTTTTTCAAAGAAGCGCGGTATGAAAACCGAGGATATGTGCTTCAGCAAAAAGGTTTACCGTATGCTCTGGAAATTCAGGGCAGGTGCAGAGGGCATAATTTCCTGGCTGAAGAGATCATTCAGTTCATTCCAAAGCTTTGTTTGGAGCGGTATAGTTGCTGCCAATCCGGTCACGATCTGTAAGTCGTTGCTTTAACACATTCAAAAAGCCTGCAAAGCACTGAGTTGTGAAAAACTCAAGGGGATTCTACACCCTATGGATCTGAACTGCTCCAGAGTCAGGGAAACTGCCCGGTGGACTTTGAAGAACGCAGGGAATAGATTCTCAGAGAGTTATCTAAAGGGCTGTTTCTGGATGGAAACAAAGTAAGTGGTGTTGCTTGAGAAATTCTTTGGAAACCAACATCTAGAATAGTAAGGATATCTCAAATAGTCTAGTAATTGAGTACTGAAACACTCAAGGAAATGAGAAGATTGTCTAAGTGCCCTCCTCAATAGCCTGGCTCGACCACGACCCTGCTGCTAAAGAAAGAACCAACCGGATTCTTTCTCTGTTCAAAGAAAGGGAAAGCCGGGATGAACTCGGTCTTGGCTTTATCCGTGATTCCTTATCTGATTTGTTGTTCCCTGGTACAAGTACTCTTTTTACACGGTTGCGGTACATGCTTATTGTGCCTTGGGTCTATCAGCATCTTGAAGAGCAGCGGGTTAAATCTTCTTCTTTTTCTTCCCGTGTTTCTTCGTTGGAGCGGTCGCTGATTCCTGTGTTGCTTGCTGGTTCTATGGGTGAGCAGGGAATAATCGGGTCTGTTGCCGGGGCTGCTGTTAAGAGGCTGCCCAGTTCAATTTACTGGAGTGGTCTGGGTAGCTGGGGTATACGGTTGAGTAGTGCTTCCAGTTTTCAGTATGGTGCTGATGTTGATGCTTTGTATGCAGCCCGTTCTCGTGCTGCTTCATTGTATAAGAGATCCCGTGAGAATTATGATGATGTTACTCTGGATGGGCTGGATACCTGGTGTCCGGATCTGCCTGCTGCTCCTGCTGATTTTCCATCTGCTCTTGGAATTCGGATGCTGCGCTCAGAGTCTTTGTTCATTCAGGGGCGTATTAAGGCAAGTCATCCTTCCAGTTTGCTTGCTCATCTTGCTTTTTCTTCTTCATTGGCTCTTTCTTCATTTCCATGGGAGTATTCCGGTGCTTTGCCTGATGTGCTTGTGGGGCAGTTGGAGCAAGCAAGGCTGTTCTCTCTGGTTATGTATGGGGCATCTATTCTTTACAATGTAATGCTTGCAGAGTTAAGCGAGAGTAAAGAGCTTGGCTCTCATGATCTTCCCAGGAAGATTGCTTTGTTTGAGTCCTGGGAAGCTTCTGTTATGGGTGAGATTGAATGTATTCGGGGATGGGATCTTGGTACATTCTTTGCGATGGTGCCGGGGGTGTCTGCTGCTACCATCCGTTTTGTTTATGCCTGGCGAGATCTGGTTTGCTCAGACTTTTCATTACTTTCTTTGTCTTTGGCCCGGTCTCTGGTGAGGAACCGTGAGATTTTCAAGAAGGGGCGGTCACGGTCCCGGTTCTTGAATGAGCGTGCTCTTGCTCAGTGGGGTGGTTCCTCGGGGATGTACCGGTTGAATTACAGGTGGCCTGTGGTGCTTGGGCTTTTGGGTGATTTGTTTAGTGGGTTGGAGAATGACGATGCTTAGCCCTGATACCCGGAGGTTGTTCACAGACTTCTTGTCTCCTCCGCTGGGTATGGTGTTTTCTTCCGGGGTGGCTGCCACTTACTCTCTTGATATTCTTACACTGCTTGCAGTGCCATTGCAACTGGCTCTGCCTGCTGCTGTGGGTGATTCTGAGATAACTGATGGTGTTGCTCTGCTTGATTCACTGCGCAGGGTAACAGGTAGTTTGCGGGTGTTCTGCGAAAGAGGCAGGATGCTGGTGCCTCGGGAGAACCACATTCTGTATTCAATGCTTGAAGAAGTGGTTGTTGAAGTGGATCCTCCTTCCGGGGGTTCATTCCACCCCAAGGTTTGGTTGCTGCGTTTTGTTGATCCCTCCGGTGATTCACCCGATGTGTTCCGGTTGATGGTGTCATCTCGGAACATTACCTCTGATAACTCATGGGACGCTGCTGTGGTGTTGGATGGGAAGCTTGGGGATTCTTCTTCTTCTAACTCTCCTCTTGCTGTGTTTGTTCGATCATTGTCCGGAATGGCTCATGTTGGTGTTTCATCTGCTACTGCTTCTGTTGTTGATTCTCTTGCTTCTTTGGTTGATTCCGTTGAATGGGAGTTGCCTCCGGGATGTTTTGCATTGTTCTTTCATTTGCTTGGGCCTGGTCATGGCGGGTGGATGCCTCCATGGTCATCATCTCTTGTGGTTGTGTCTCCGTTCTTAAGTGAGTGGGCGGTAAAGTCTCTTGCTGCTACATCTGCTGCACCATTGGCTGTCGTTTCCCGCTCTTCCGCTTTTACTTCAGTTGCCTGTGATTGTTTTGGGTCTCGCATGGTGTTGCATGAGGCTGCTGAAACTGATGATGGTGATGATGCTTCCGGTGCAGGTGAAATAGGGCTGCATGCAAAAGTTTATGTGTACCGGGAATGGTACAATACCCATGTGGTGGTTGGCTCTGCTAATGCGACCACTAGGGCTCTTAAAGGCGCGAATGTCGAGTTCATGGTTGAAGTGGTTGGGAAAGACAAGTTTCTAGGAAAGCCAGACTCATTTGTTGCCGGTTTTGAATCCATGCTGGTTGATTTTGCTGATGATGACTCTGAGTTGGTTTCAGATTCTTTAGCTGATGATGTGCTTGCAGATGTACATGTTTCGTTGCTTGGCATTCCATTGTCTTTGAAATGTGTCTCTGATGATTCAGGATGGCAAATGGAGCTTGGGTTCGGAGGAGCTGTTGAGTTGCCTGCAGGTGTTTCATTGTCTGTATGGCTGGTAACAATGCAGGAGAGCAGTGCGGTTGCTGTTGATGAGATTGTTTCAGGTAGCAGTGTTCTATTGCCCTGTGTTGCTCCAGAGTCTTTAACAGGCTTTGTGGCGTTCTCTCTTAAGTGTGGTGCTGGTGTGCTGCGGTTTTCATTGAATATTCCAGTTACTGGTATGCCTGAAGAACGCTCCGGTTTTATTCTGCGATCTGTGATACAGCGGAGTGAAGATTTCTTGCGATACCTGATGATGCTTTTGTCCGGCTATGAATCGAAACACTTTGCCCATGGTAACTCTTCTGCTTTTGCTGCATTTATTCGGCGATCCTCCTCCGGTGATTTACGACTGCTTGAGAATATTGTTGCGGCTCTGGCTGCTGATCCTGCGCAGTTGGTTGCTGTGGATAAGCTGGTACTGGATCTGGAGGAGGGGGCTTCTTCATTGGATGTTTTTCCCGCTGGGTTTCTGGAGTTCTGGGGAGTGTTCCGGGAGATGCTTGAATCGGAGGAAGTGTGATATAATTACCGAGATGAGTTGTGGTTGTGTGTTGACTTTTATAGCTACAAGATATACAATACCTACATAGATATGAATAAGTATATAGGAATAGTATATAGGTTGAGGTATGAGAAAGACAAAAATAGAACAACTGCGAGAGATAGTGCGAGAGAAGAAACTTGTAAGGGCAGGTGATCTGGATTCTTATGGAATACCGCGTTATTGTCTTGCATCACTTGTGACCTCTGGTGAGATTGAGCGAATTTCCAGAGGAGTGTATGCAGTTGTAGACAGTGATGCATCATCAAACAGGACGCTTGCAGAAGCAGCTCTCAGAGTACCAAGAGGAACTGTTTGTTTACTGTCGGCTCTGCGCTTCCACAACTTCACTACTCAAATACCTTCAAGAGTCTGGCTGGCAATTGATGCAAATAGCTGGAGTCCTCAGGAATCAGATATACCTCTGCGGATAGTCAGATTTTCAGGAGAAGCCCTTACAGCCGGGGTAGAGGAGCATGTGATTGAGCAAGTGCCTGTAAAGATATATTCTGCTGCAAAAACAGTTGCTGATTGTTTCAAGTTTCGCAATAAGATTGGGCTTGATGTTGCTCTGGAAGCACTCCGAGAATCCCTGCAGGAAAGAAAATGTACTGTAGATGCAATCTGGAAATATGCTAAGATATGCCGGATATCAAATGTTATAAGGCCATATCTTGAGGCAACTGTATGAGCGGTAGAGTACCCACCGATATTGCAGCATCTGTACGGCAGAAACTTCTTAACTATTCGAGAGAGAAAAAAGAGGATTTCAATTTGGTTCTTACCAGATATGCACAGGAGAGGCTGCTGTATAGGCTTAGTAAGTCTGAGTATGCTGATGACTTTGTGCTTAAGGGTGGGCTGATGTTTCTTGTGTGGGAAGATAATCCTTATCGTGTGACCCGAGACATGGATTTCCTTGGGTATGGAGAAGATTCATCCAGCAGGATGATTGAAGTGTTCAAGTCCTTAAGTAATGCGGAATTCCCGGATGGATTGGTGTTTGATACAGATTCCGTTAAAGCTAAGGAAATTAGGGGTATGCAGGAATACAATGGAATCAGGATTGAGTTATGCGCTTCCCTTAAAAAAGCTCTAATTCCTTTACAAATCGACATTGGATTTGGAGATGCGATTTTTCCCGAGTCAGAGATGAATGAATTCCCGACGATCATGGATATGCCATCACCTTTCCTGCACACATACTCAAGATACTCCGTAGTTGCTGAGAAGTATGAAGCCATGGTAAAACTTGGTATTGCAAATAGCCGTATGAAAGACTTCAGCGACATCTGGATGATGAGTAAGATGTTCAGTTTTGACGGTACAGCAACTTCAAAAGCAATAAGAGCTACTTTCGAAAGGCGCAAAACTGAGATCCCGCATTCTTTACCGGAAGCTCTTACGAATGCTTTCGCAAATGATTCAGTTAAGAAAATTCAGTGGCTGGCATTTGTTAAACGATCCCGATCAATTACATCACCTGATGGCTTAGAAGAATTGATAACTTTCATTAGAGGTTTTCTAATGGAACCAACGCTGAGTTGTCATAGTAAACTTCCGTTCAACAAAGAGTGGCTTCCAGGTGGACCATGGGGAAAAAAGTAGGATTAGGATTTATTTTACTGTTTTCTGATTATGAAAGTC
>JAGLQD010000436.1 GCA_023136985.1 Candidatus Sabulitectum sp.
GGGTTTCCTCGCTGATCCTTTATCTGGTTCTTATCATGGGAGTGAACGGCCTTGTGATGACACAGGATCTTTTCAACATGTTCGTATTTCTTGAGATCCTTTCAATTTCCACATTTGCTCTTACAACTATCAAAAAGACCTCGCAAACACTTTCTGCCGGTTTCAAATACATGATAGCAGGGGGCGTTGCATCCATATTCTTTCTGCTGGGAGTAGTTTTTGTCTACTACTTTACAGGAAGTTTGAATCTGGGCTTTCTTAGAGCAGGTCAGTTTGTGAATTCCGGTCTGATAGCTCTGTTCATGCTTTCAGTTTCGGTATTTATCGAGCTGAAGCCTTTCCCGGCTAACGGATGGGCGCTGGATGTGTATCAGTCTGTTGACTCGGGTATTGTATCGATTATCGCTGTTGTTAATTCTGCTGCTATAGGGCTTGTCTTCTACAAGATAATGCCGCTGCTACCCCAGAATTTCCTTACTGTTTTCGGCATTGCGGGAGTTGTTACATTCTTCTTCTCAAACATGATGGGGCTGAAGCAGGATAATGCAAAGAGACTTCTTGGATATTCTTCAATAGGTCAGATGGGTCTTTTACTGGCCACACTTGTTTTCACTGCGAATGTCCCTGCGAACATCAGGTACCTGATAATAGGCGGGTTGTTTCTCAATCACCTGATATCCAAAGCAGGCCTCTTCTGGCTGGCGGGAATAGTCAAGCGGGATAAGATCAAGGACTGGGGCATTCTGCGGAGCAGGAAACCACTTCTGGTTCTGTTCGGGTTGTTCATATTTGCCCTTTCCGGCCTTCCTCCTTTTGCTGGTTTCTGGGCAAAGTGGGAGTTTGTAAAAGTACTTGTAGACGCAAAGATGTTCTTTGTTCTTACCTCTGTTCTGGTTGGATCTCTTTTCGAGTTGATCTTCCTGTTCAGATGGTTCACCTCTGTGGTGAAAGATAAAGATACTGCAAGCGAGCCACTGGTTTCTCCAGGAAAGAGTAAGGCAGCTCCCGTGATTGTATTCGGCCTTCTGGCAGTTATCACTTCCTTTGGAATAATGAGATTCTTTTACTTGTTCAACTGGATACAGGTTCTGCCCGTACTTGCAGTTCTTGTTATTACTCTGATAGATTCCCTGCCCTCAAAGGTGAAGGGGTTTCTTTCTCTGGCTGCAGTGGCTGGATACGGATACTACATTTACCCTCTACTGGAGAGTAACATTCAGCTTTTCTTCGGAGTAATATTCATAGCAGGCAGTGCTGTTAATCTTATCAGTACACTGAACAGGAAGAATCAGAGCAAAGGCTTTTACGGCTTTCTGCTCATGATGATATTCTCCTTCGGAAACCTTTTGATAGCATCAACATACCTTGAGTTCTTCCTGAGCTGGGAATTCATGACCATATCATCTTTCCTTCTTATACTAAGAGGGCAGAAGGCTCAAAGGGCTTCTCTGATGTACATGATCTTCTCAACAGCAGGAGCTTACCTTATCATGGTGGGGTTCAGCTTTGCACCTGCGCTCACATCTGCTTCAGCTCTGATACTTTCAATTGCTGAGGTGAATCTGCCACTGATCTCTATAATTGTTCTGGTGATCGGATTCATGGTGAAGTCCGGCTCACTGGGAGTGCATATCTGGCTGCCGGAGGCTCACGCCGAAGCAGAATCGGATGTTTCATCCTTCATCTCGGCAATACTGCTGAAGGCCGGTGTGTTCGGCTTGCTCATGGTGGCAATTTCTTATGTGAGTCACACACCATCCTTTGATGTGTTCTACTGGATAGGATGGATCGGTGTGCTTACCGCTCTTGTGGGAGCCTTTATGGCATCCTTCCAGGAAGACGCAAAGAAACTGCTGGCATATTCCAGCATGAGTCAGGTTGGGTATGTAGTTGCGGCACTAGCGCTGATAACCCATCTGGGTTGGGTAACATCGATGTACCTTGCTTTCAATCACATGATGTTCAAGTCAGCATTGTTCATTGCCATAGCAGGCATTTACTACCGTACTCACACAAGAACCATGTACAAAATGGGTGGGTTGATATCGAAGATGCCATGGACATTCATGACGGTGCTTATGGCGATAATCGCAGTTTCAGGTGTGCCGCCTCTGTCGGGATTCGGTGGAAAATGGCTCACCTACACTGCATTTATCACAAAGGGATGGTACCTGCAAGCAGGAGTTCTTTTCTTCGCCTCCGGTGTAAGCTTCCTTTATCTGTACCGGTTGATCCACACGATCTTCCTTGGCCAATTGAAATATGAACATCAGAATATCAAGGAAGCCCCGGCATGGTTCATAATACCCCAGTACATTTTCCTGGGGGGAATAATGGCAATATCCATGTTCCCTAATTTGATAATTAAACCCCTGAATTCCATTGCCATGCGTTACTTTGATTCATCAATACAAATTGATGGTCTGACCATCATAAGTGATCTGGGATACTGGAATGGAAACATGGTGATGTATGTGACAATGGGTTTGTTTGCAGTTCCATTTATTCTGCTTATGCTTGTAAAGGGCAGAACACAGAAGGTGGAGCAGTTCAACATTGTCTATGCTGCAGAGAGGCCGGAATCTCCACAGACAACCCATGTCGCTCACAATATGTATGCACACTACAGGAAAGCTCTTGGCAGATTAACGCTGCCCAGAATCCAGAATTTCTGGAATGGTGTTGCTGAGTGGGCTCATACCTCCGGTGGCTTTTTTCGCCGGGTGTATACCGGTAATGGTCAGACATATGTTCTGCATATCATAATGTATATTGTCGTGATATATGTTGTTATGGGGGTACAATAATGAGTATATGGACACAAGTATTATACGCTGCCATTTCAGTAACCGTTGCCACGGTGTACGGTTTGACACTGGGCGGAATTGTCCGGAAGCTATATGCCCGGGTTCATGGCAGATTCGGCCCGCCGGTATGGCAGCCATTTCTTGACATAATTCAAACCAGCAGCCGAAGAGTATCGGTGTCACACGGAAACATGTTCCTTCTGGGGCCTGTGTTTCGCATGGCAGGCGGGCTGGGTACATACCTCTTTATTCCGGTGATCTTTGGGTCTGCTGTCTTCGGGAATTTCTCCATGGCCGGGGACCTTCTTCTTGTGATGTACTTCGTCTTCTTCGGTCAATTGGGTATGGCTCTTGGGGCAGGTCAGGGTGGCCATCCCTACTCACCACTGGGAATTGCCCGTGGTCTTGCCCAGATGTCTGCTTTTGAAGTACCGTTCACCCTTGCTGTTATTGCTGTTGCAATTCAGTACCATTCATTGAATATCACTTCCATTGTTGCGGCACAGCAGGGCAGCTTCCTTAACTGGACACTTTTCACAAATCCTCTTGCAGTGATCGCAGCCATGATCTCTATGCTGGGAATGAACATGCATTCTCCTTTCAGCATAGTTATGGCACCGCAGGAGATCCCCATCGGACCTCCTGTAGAGATGAACAGCGGCTTCCTGAGCATTCTGCAGACTAACAGAGGTTTGTTCGCAGCGGCTAAACTGGTTCTTTTCATGAACCTGTTTTTCGGTGGAGCCACCAATCTTCTTGAAATGATAGCAAAGACTTTCTTTATCTACATGTTCTCGGTGTTTGTAGGGGCGGCATATCCACGGTTCAGGCCTGAGCAGTCTTTCAGGTTCTTCCTGAAGTGGCCAACCATAATTGGTGTACTGTCCATTATCTACATAGCGTATCTTGGGGGTGTATTGTGAACAAGAAACACATAAACGAGATAGAAGATCAGATGAAACTGGCCAATGAGGGTCTTCCGGAAAAGGAACGCGGCCTCTTTGCTGATGCTCGCCCTACAACTGTGGATGCATTCAACAAATACTACGAGGGCTTTTTGAACTGGGCCAGATCCCGCTCGCTCTGGATGCTTGCATTCGGTACAGGTTGCGGGGCTACCGAGCTCAGGCCGCTTATGACTTCCCGGTATGACATGTCCCGATATGGAATAGCCCCCAGACCCACACCCAGGCAGGCTTCAGTGTTTATTATCGGCGGTTATGCTTCCATCAAGACCATCAAACGGATCGTACGGAGTTACGAGCAGATGCAGGGCCCCAAGTATGTCATCGCTCTGGGAAGCTGCACAATCAACGGCGGAATGTACTTTGACAGCTACAACACGATCAACAGGCTGGATTACTACATCCCGGTGGATGTGTATATCGCCGGTTGCATGCCCAGACCAGAAGCACTTATCGCCGGCTTCAACAGATTGAAAGAAAAGATAAGAGCAGGCGAGTGCGAAGGAATGAACGAGTATGCAGAGAAGTTTGACTGGTTCAAGAAGAATCAGAAACAGATCATCAAAAACTGGAATATGCCGGACTACAACTGGTAACAACAGGAGTAAACATGGAGCAACTGATAAAAAAATTAAAAGGAATGGTCCATCTCAGGGCATACAGGAAGCAGAGAGATGATCTTCATTTTATAATGGTGGATAAACCACAGCTGGAGATGATCCTTGCTCACTTGAAGAACAACGAAGGATTTACCCACCTGGCTTTCCTGCAGGCTGTGGATCTTATAGAGGACGGTAAGTTTCAGCTTACATACATGCTCTATAATTACAGCACAAGTGTTAATCTTGGAGTGAATGTTCTTATAGACAGAGACGATGCAGAGATGAATTCCATTCACAAGTTGTGGGCTCACGGGTGGCAGTATCAGAGGGAACTGCACGAGCTGTACGGTATTGATTTCCCTGGTTCTCCACGGGTTGAGGAATCATTCGTTCTTGAAGGCTGGGAGGAGATGCCTCCCATGAGAAGGGATTTTGATACACTGGAGTACTCTGATAAGACCTTCTATCAGCGTCCGGGAAGATCCACAAACGATCCTGCAGAGTACATGAAAGAGAAAATGTATAAAAACTATCCACCATCTCCCGGAATCAGGAGGGATGATGAGTAATTTATCCAAAAACAAATACAGCGGGTATGACGCAGACAGATCAAAGTATCCGGAGATGGAGAACGGCAAGGCCGTTATTGATCTTGATTCACACAAGTTCACTAAGATATGGCAGGGTCCGCAACACCCGGGTGTAACTGGAAACATGTCCGTTGAACTGATCATTAACGGTGATGAGATAGTCTGGGCTAAAACACATGTTGGCTACCTCCACAGAGCTTTTGAGAAGCTTATGGAAAGAAGAAAGTACATACAGTGCTTTCCTCTTGTATGCAGGATATGCGTACCTGAGCCTGATACAAACGAGTACTGTGTATCCGCTGCCATGGAAGATCTTGCAGGGATCACTGTTCCCGAGAAAGCTCAATGGCTTAGAACTCTGAATCTTGAGATGTCTCGAATTGCAAGCTATCTCATGTGGATCGGCGGTCAGGCAGGTTCACTGGGCATGGGTGCCATAGGTCAGTGGACTGTGGGTATGCGCGACTTCTGGCTGGATCTTTTTGAAGAGATGACCGGTGGCAGGGTATACCACATGTACATGATTCCAGGCGGTGTCAGAAAAGATCTGCCGGATGGGTTTAAAGACCAGGCACGGGATCTTATAGTAAGAACCAGGAAACTTCTTGGGGATGTTGAAAACACATTCCTTTCCAATGCAATAGTGAAATCAAGATTGCAGGGGCTTGGGATCATAACACCGGAGATGGTTGACGAATACGGTATTGTGGGCCCCAATGCAAGAGCGACCGGCAGAGAGTATGACATAAGAATCAACAACCCGTATGTGAAGTACAGCGAGCTTGATGTAAAAATGATAACTTCCAGTGTGGGCGACGCTTATGCCCGGGCAGAACTGAGATATAAGGATATGCATCAAAGCCTTGACCTGGTATCCGCAATTCTTGACAGGATCCCGGAAGAGGGTGCGTTGCAGGCGAAGATGCCCAATCTGGTCAACTGGAAGATCCCGCCGGGGCAGACTTATGTAAAGGCGGAGTCCACCCGGGGAGAGCACGGATTCTACATGGTTTCCGATGGTACTGGAAAGCCCAGGCGGGTTTTTGCAAGGGGTGCCAGTTACACACATGCTATCTCTGTTCTGGAAGAACTGGCAGTTAACATCAGTCTTTCTGATCTTGCTGCTCTTATGGTTTCGCTGCATACATGCCCACCGGAAATTGAGAGGTGAGAGAATGAAACTGAAAGATGTACTGTCACCTTTAAGGGTCTGGGAGCGGGCAGCTCAAAAACCATGGACCATCAAAGACCCCATAAATGACAGACCTGGCGCTGATAACTACAGGGGATTTCACAAGAACGATTTCAGCAAGTGTATCGGTTGCGGAACCTGTGAAGAGATCTGTCAGAATGACGCAATTGATATTGTTCCGGTTGAAGGGCAGGAAACAGTTGAAGGAGACAGCGGGCTGCGTCCCATGATAGACTATGGCCGCTGCTGCTGGTGTGCTCTCTGTGTGGATGTGTGTCCAACCGGGTCGCTCACCATGTCTAACGACTACACCTGGATCGCTGATAACCCTGAGGATTACAGGTTTGTTCCAGGAGCAGACAAGACGAAGTGGCAGGATTCAAAGGTTGGTTACAGCCGCTCTCCAGACATCCAGATACTGGATTATGACAGAGTTGAGATGCACGAGATCAAACCTGAGGACCGCGACAAGTCATTTATTGAGATCGTAAAAGGATACAACAAAGAGCAGGCCATGAAGGAAGCGGAAAGATGCATTGAATGCGGTCTCTGCATAGCAACATGCCCAGCTCATATGGACATTCCGGGATACATTGCTGCCATCAGAGATGATGACCTGGAGAACGCTCTGAGGATACTGTACGAAACA
>JAGLQD010000437.1 GCA_023136985.1 Candidatus Sabulitectum sp.
AGAAGCGGCAGGGAATGGAAGTCTCCTGCTGGTGGTTTTTATGCCAGTTTCCTGCTGAAACCTTCACCTCCCCTGGTATCTGCTCCGTGTGTATCTCTGCTTGCAGCGGTAATACTTAGCGGATTGTTCAAGCATCGGGGCATATCTGCTTCAGTAAAATGGCCCAATGATGTGATTGTTCAAGGTAAGAAGGTTGCAGGAATCATTGCCGAAGCAGGATCATTCCCGGAAAGCTGGTTCATTCTTGGGATTGGGGTCAATCTTACTGAATCTCCCGTGATACAGGACAGGAAGTTTCTTCCTGCCGGGGCGTGGAGGGAATTTGGGTCTGCTCCATCTGCAGATGAACTGCTTAAGAATATTATAGAAGAGCTCGACCTTTTGTGGAGCCACAGGGAAAAGGATCCTATGGACGAAATCATCGATGAACTCAATTCAGTTCTGTGGCGAAAAGGAGAGCAGATCACGCTATCAGGAGTGACAGACAGTTTCAGTGGAATTATTACTGGAGTTGAAAAAGACGGTTCTCTTTCACTTTTAACGGACAGTGGAGAAAGACGCTTTGTTTCCGGCGAACTTCATACTGTTCCCGAAGAAAGAAGGCAAAGATGACTAAGAGAGAAAAAAGTACTTTCGTTCTGGATACGAATGTGATACTGCATGACCATCAGTGTCTGGATCATTTCCAGGAGCATGATGTTGTGATACCCATCACTGTTCTTGAAGAGCTTGATTCATTCAAGAAGGGAAATGATTCCATTAATTTTTCTGCGAGATCTTTTGTCAGGCAGCTTGATTCTCTTGCAGACGAAGGTTTGCCTCCTGAAGGGATCTCGCTGGGGGTCGGCCGGGGAAGACTAATGGTTCGCCACGCCCAGGGTGGGATCCGGGATCTTGATGGCATATTTACAGAAGACACGCCGGACCACAGGATTCTTGCAGTAGCAGCTGAGCTGAAGAAACAGCTCACCGACGAGAATGTTGTTCTGATAAGCAAGGACATAAATCTCCGAATGAAAGCACTTGCAGTGGGGCTTTCAGCAGAGGACTACATTACAGACAAGATTGCCTGCCCTGACCATCTTTATTCAGGCAGTGCATTGATAGAGGGCGTTTCAGAAGATGCTATTTCTGCTCTGTATGAGCAGCCTTATTCCGTAGAGTCAAGCCTGGTTCCTCTTAGAGAAGAGCCGGTTTCAAATCAGTTCTATATTCTCAGGAATGGAAGCCGCAGTGCTCTGGCCTGCCAGTCGCCACAGGATAAACAGCTGCATAGAGTGAGGAAATCCAGGGCATTCGGTATTGACCCCAGAAATGCCGAGCAGGCATTTGCTCTTCACGCTCTTCTAGACCCCGATGTGCAACTCGTTACTCTTACCGGAAAGGCTGGCACCGGCAAAACTCTTCTTGCTCTGGCTTCAGCACTTGAGTTAAGGAAGAAATATAGACAACTCTATCTTGCCCGTCCGGTTGTTCCTCTTTCAAACAGGGATATGGGTTTTCTACCCGGTGATATTCAGTCGAAACTGGACCCTTACATGCACCCTCTGTGGGATAACCTTGGAGTTATCAAGAACAGATACTCGAAAGACAGTGGTGAATACAAAATGGTGCAGGACATGGTTGACTCGGAAAAGCTTGTTATTACCCCTCTTGCCTATATTCGCGGAAGGAGCCTTAACAAGGTGTTTTTTATAGTTGATGAAGCCCAGAACCTGACCCCGC
>JAGLQD010000438.1 GCA_023136985.1 Candidatus Sabulitectum sp.
TCAAGATTCTTGGGTTCTTGTATTGAAATACCTCTATCAATAGCAGTTTCCAACCACAGGTATTTAGCCTCGTTTATAAGCGCAATGGCCTCTTCCATTGTATCGCCCTGTGTTATGCAACCAGGCAGATCAGGAATTTCTGCAACATATGCACCATCATCGGGATAAAGCTCTATCTTGAAATTTAGAGAAAGGTAGTATTCAAGAGTGCGCTTCTTCATTTAACTCTCCAATCCCAGCTGTTTAAGCGCAAGGATAATGTATGTTCTCTTGACCATTTTACCGTGTTTTAGAGGAACTGTTAGCATTGCACCGGCTTCGTTAAGGAATATCACATGACTCCCTTTCTGCCTGTGCCTTGTCCAGCCGTACAGCTCCATAAACGACTCGAATTCCCCAAAAGAGATTTCAGGTGGTTTCGCCCGCATTTTCAGCAAAAGCTTTTCTTTTTTACTCATTCAAACTCTCGAGCCTGATCAATGATACTACATACGATATCATATGTCCATGCTGATTCATAATTGTTCTGTTTCTTTTTCACTCATGAAGATGGGATGGTTTGTCTGTATCCCGCTCTTCTGTAAAATCAGAGCACTATTACAGTTTATTCAGAAAGTGTTTGGGATTGTCAATACACTTAAATTCATACTCAGTAAATAGTAATCAATATAGAAACTCATATTGCCTTCTCTATGGTTTAACAAACAAGAATTCATGCTTCTATTCAACTTCGCCAGCTTTCTTAACAGACTTTGCTTTTCTTTGCTGCCAGGGTTCACCAGGTATGCTTGAAACAAAAGTGTTGAGAATTGCGTCCATCGCTTCATCGAAATCCCATTTGATGCCTGAACGGAGAAGCGGACGAATGTCAATACGGAAATCAGGGTCGTTTCGCTTACTGTAAAGGTTTTTTTCGAACTGAGCCCGTGATATGGTATTGCACTCTTCCTTCATGTACTGCAGGAAGCACTCAATAACAGTTTCCTTATCTACTTTACCAAACTGTAAAGAGTAGTGCAGGTCGAACAGGTCTCTACCTTTCTTCCTCTGGTATAGTGCGCGTAGCTTGGTGCCGAGAAGCTCATCAAGAGAATAACTTAGAATAGAAGCAGAACCGTTAAACCATGGGTTCTCCATTTGAAATCGAGTAACTGCAGGAGGTTTTACACAGAAATGCTCCCGGGTGTTGATTTCGATCTTCAACCTGAGTTTTATGGGGGGTGAATCTTCCGAGTAGAAACGATAAACAAGGTTGACTCTGCCCTCTTTGAACTGCCGCTTCGGTTTACCAAGCCATGGATCGATAACCGACTTGATAAGATCAATTGTTCCTCCAATCGGTTCAGGGTTGATCTGAACCAGATCAATATCCTCTGAATACCTTGCTGGAGGGGTTAAGTAGAGCTTGTAAAGAGCAGTTCCGCCTCGGAAAAACAGTTTGTCTGCTATTTGTCTGTGCCTGAACAGTTCCACAATGGCCCGGCTTATCACCATATCCTGTTCAACCTGGGCATTGCTTCGCCAGGGAGCATTTGCTCGCCATGCTGTTATGAATGCTCTGGGAATCATATATCAGGCTCCACTTCACTGTTCAGAATAAGTTTCCATCTGCTTGAACGCTTCGCACCCTTCTGTGGTAATGCTCGCCGAAGGGGTACATAGGTTGAAGCAGTTTTTCTGACATAAGAGAACAATCTGTCTGCCAATTTCTTTTCTTCTAAAATATCCAGAATGTAGCCAAGCCTCTGCGACCAGCTCAGTGGAGAAATCGCAGCTGCTTCAACCAGCTTTGCGGGGTTCAGGGAATCTGCCAGATCATGAATGACAGTAGCCGCATTATTCAGCCCTCCTGAATGACCCGGATAGCCCAGAAGTTCAAGTGCTGTTGCCTCCGGTGTGGCATACTTCACTGTACCCCATGGTGAGTTCATGACTGTCACTGGAACGTCTGCAAGCGCACCACGGGCTATGTATTTGATTAAAACTCCATTGCATACGGTGTCTCTTCTATTCTTCTCTATCATGACCTGGAACTGTTGCGGTCTCTGGTGCCCTGCCCCATGCTTTTCAGCGGCGGAAAGCAAACAGACATAGTAGCTTGTATTTCCGAGATAACTCATAAGCTGATCAATGAAATACTCTGCAGGTGGACACCCCTGACTGCGATACTCTGGAAGAACAATCACATGATAACTTTTTACAGGTTCTGCTATCAGCTTCTGCTGCTTCAGCCTTCTCAGCCTGGCACGAATGCTACCAGCTTCACCACCCATATCTTTTCTTGCTTGTTTTGTAGTAAAACAGTAGCGACCTTCAGATACAAGTTTGTCCAAGTACTCTCTGCTGTTCATTCCCAGTACATCTCACTTATCAGTTTGCAGTACTTTCCCTTACTCTCATGGCTATTCATTACAATTCTTGCATTATATAACTAAATACTTCACATTGTGCAAGATTTGTATTTATTTATAAAGTTCTTGTCATACTGCTGCACTGTGTTGCTCGTCTCCGTACAAGAGCTAATAGTAACTGGGATCGCCTTTAACAAGAGTTATCATTTTCGTGACGCCACGAAAATGACCATTACTTCACGGTAATTCCGGTTGCATCAGGGAGGAACATGGAGCATGGGAAGATCTTGAATTCGATGAGAGTATCTATTTCCTGCTTGAGCTTAAACCCACAGTTGTATCTGCAGATTCATTTCCCAGAAGTGTGCTTGAACCATTCATTTCGGCGGGATTTCTTAAGGAGTCCTCTACCGGGAAGAAGTTTACATTTACTACTATAGAACGGGCTTGATGGAAGGAAATCTTCTGAAACTCACTTCCTCCAGTATCTACAGAGCAGTTGGAAAAGGTATGCGTCTTGATGAAATTCTGGAGACTCTTACAAAGACATCGGATAAAGCCGTTCCACCTGCAGTTGTTCAACAGATAACACTGTGGGTGTCGGAATGCAGAAGAGTTTCAGCAGAAACCCGAGTACTGATCACTTGCCCTGCCGAAGAGACTGCACTGAAAGTTATGGCCAGTTCAGGCAATAAGGCTGTACAGCTCTCTGAAACGGTGATTGCCCTTCCTGACAGGAAGTATCTGAAAAAGGTAGAGAAACTTCTGAAAATCAAGGGCATATTTCTGAACAGTTAATCACCTTTCGAGAAAGGCCTCGTACAACCTGACGTGGGGATTGTCAAAACTCACCTGCTTCGGGTCGAACTTCTCAGGCGACCAGTTTACACCTGCCCACTCTTTGAGGGCTTCATACTCTTCATCTTTCGGATCACTCAGAGTCTTTATCAGATCTCCGTAGCCTCCAGCGCCACCGCAGTCTTCAGGAGGGCATGCCCGCTCACCATCCACACTGATAGGGTACTCCACCTGGCTGTCTTTCAGGATATACCCCTCAAGAATAACGGTATGATACCAGTCATCCCCATAGTCGTAGATGTATTTTGCCGTTACACCCAGATCGTTGAAATGCTCTTTAACAGGGATTTCCCAACCAGGGAAAACTTCCTTCATTCCTACAACACTGTTGAAGTCAGGAATTCCAATATGAACTTCTTTTCGTTTCCGTTTTCCTTTTATCTCGAAATGATGTAGATGATAATCCTGCCAGCCCATGGCATTCTGAATGGCTACATGAAGATCCCAGAAGTTGTAATCTGACGGTACCTGAATTCTTCTCCAGATAACAGGTTCAATATCCTGCAGTATGATCATGAACTGCAAAACCCGTCTATTCTCGGCTGTGTTCAGTTTCGGAGTTTCATAGTTCATCAGGTATCCGCCGTCTACATAGTTTTTGTCAAATCTGCTCACTTTGTCTCCTTCTGTCTGCGCTGGATGTTCTGTCTATAACATAACAGTACTGTTGCTGTTTGGAGCTGTGACATGTTTCACCTGTGTGTTCCTGCAGATGTTGCCCATTTCCAGAAAGGGATAACTGTCACGGTTCTATCCTGATCCAAAGTAGTTATTTCCTCCTGATCATAGGTGATTATTATCCCGGAATCTCTCTGGAAGAATTCCATGGCTTCACTGAGGCCTGCAAATTCTCTTTCTCTGTTATCATCGCTGGGGTGCCAGCAGACCTGCACACAGTCGTACTTTCCATTGTTGTTTTTCTGTACAAAGTCACACTCTCCCCTGCCCTCAAAATACCACACCTGACTGTTTCCCAAAAGCTGTATGAACACAGCAGTTTCAAGCATATGCCCCATGTTTGGTGAAATTTTAAAAGCTATCGCATTGCTCAACCCCTGGTCAACAGGATATACTTTCCTGGGCGCAAGCATGCTTCGCTTCAGCGACCAGTCAAATCTGCGAACCTGAAACAGAAGATACACATCCTCCATGTAACCAAGGTATTCCTTTACTGAAGTGTGGCTTTTAAAACCAATCCTTCGAGCCAGTTTTCCATAGGATATCTTTGCCCCGGGATTGGACATAAGGTAAAGGGCCAAATCCTGTATTCTTTGCTTTTCCTGTATCCCGTGCATTGCTATGATATCTCTGATAAGAATATCCTTGAATAACTGTTCCAGAAGCTCACGCCTTTGATGAATCAGGTATTCAGGAAAGCCACCGGATTCAGTGTATTCGAAACTTTTCTGAAGCATGAGCCCTGTACCGGCAGTTGTGGACACACTTTGCGGCAGGTTAAAATGCATCAGAGATTCACTGAATGAAAATAGAAACAATTCCTGTTTGAGGTATCTAC
>JAGLQD010000439.1 GCA_023136985.1 Candidatus Sabulitectum sp.
TCGGGCTGTTCCGGGACTCCACAGAGAGTTTTAAGACCAGCAAGCGGCTTCGAGCTCTTAACCGACTCAATCAGGCATATCTTCAGTCAACCGGAACAGGTCTTCTTCTTCTTGACAGCAGACTTCGTATACTCTTGTCAAACTCCGGATTCCCAAGGATAACAGGTCGCAAGGGATCGCTTATAGGTCTTCAACTTCATGATATTCTTTCTGAAGATTCATACAAATGGGTTCACGATGCTTCCGAGCATCTGCTGGCAGAAGAGAAGGGAGAACAATCTGGAATTGTCTCTTTTGTAAACCAGGAAGGCAGACTGGTAACTTTACGGCAGACTCTGAGAGCAGTAAGAAATGAGACCAATCAGGCACTGAATTTTGTCTGCCTTTTCGAGGATGAAACAGATCTGACCTTTTTCCGTAACAGGGTTGATCATCTCAGCACAAATATTTCCGGTTTAGCCAGGATCTCAAGAGATATATTGAAGACGGAGTATGGAGAAACAGGTGGGATCTGTGAAGATATCCTCAGAATTACAGGATCGAAAGCGGTTGCCAGATATTTGTATGACTCAACTGAAACATTAATTCTTGCAGGAAGTGCAGGCAGTTGGAGCCAGGGTTTCCCAGCAGAAGAACTCAGTGGGTATGGCTTTCCTGCTTTTATATGGAGTGGAGATAAACAGTACAGAATTTCATCACTGGAGATGGGAAGACTTTCAAACCATTACAACTTCTGTCTGGTATTGCCAATTGGTAAAGGGGTTTCCAATCAGGGATTTCTTCTTCTCGCCGAATCAACTCTTTTGGATTCAGATTCTGATCTGCTGGATACTCTTTCCTCTTTGATACAGATAGAGAACGGTATCAGCAATGAGAGAAAAGCAAGAGCTGTGGCTGAAAAGCATCTGGAGCTTACTGAAAACTTTGCAGCAACTGCTCTTGATGGAATTCCACTTCCCATAGCAATTGTTCGAGCTGACGGAAGAGTGGATCAATGGAACAGGGCAATGGAGCTGGTTAGCGGCGTTGCGGTGGAGAAGGTGAATATTGAGGATATTACCAACCTTATTGACCCGGAAGGGGAAGGATTCTCCCTTGATTCCCGTGCCTCCAGTGGGGATTATGGGGCAAAGAGCTTTTCAACAGAATGGGCAGTTAGAAGAAAGGATGGATCGAAATCCTCAGTGCACAGATGGAATGTTTCTGTTATTGAGAATCCAGGTGGTTTGTATCGGGATCCTTCTTTTCTGATCTCCGGTGTGCCTTCAATCAGCAGTGAGCCTCTTGTCATGGATAATAGAGCTAACTCCTTGCAAGGCAAATTGTTCTTTGAGAGGATTGTTGATCTTCTTTCGGCTTCATCACAGACAGACGTATTGCGTTCTCTATCCCGGATCTGTTTCATTTTTGATGGCGAAGGTGTTCTGGAATTCAGCAGCGGCAATGAGAGGATAGCTTCATTTCCACAGGGAAAGAAGATAGAGGCAGACAGTCCGCTCAGCTTTCAAATTAAGGTATACATTCTTGGAAAGCAGTACAATATCAGAGCCAGTGGCTTGGTTACCCGGCATACTCTGGAGGCTGCTGCTGGTTTGCTGGTACATGGGGATTCTCTTTGCGTAGAGGAACTTCGCAATTCGGAATTAAAAATAAGAGAGATCAGCAGGTTTTCCCTGGATCTGGCAGTTTCCCTGGAACAGTTTTCGTCTGACTCAATTGAACACAACAATGCGATTCTGCACATTGTGGACAGCGCTGACCCACTGGCTGGGTTTGCTAGAACAATGCTGTATTCAAACGAAACTGCATCACGCATCACCCATCTTCTCAAACTCTCGGTTCAAACAGGTCAGGATAATTACAGTGAAGTTTATCCAGACAGATTTCTCACCAGACTTCACAGTGTTTTTGCCGGCAAGGGGCTTCGACCACCTTCTCTTGCCCTTGCAGATAAGATGCCTCCGGTGCTGATAATGCCTGAGATACTGCTTCAGTGTTTTGCTTTGCTTTGTCAACTGGCGGTTATTGATGCTGTGGTCTATTTCAAGACCTGGAAGTCGGAGGATCATGAAGAGCCTGGAGTTTTTCTATCTATCCATGGGCTGGATGAATCTTATCATATTCTCTCAAACGCTGAGATTCATCAGAACCTTGTTTCAGGACGGTTTGATTCAGAAACAGAATCAGCTATCATTCTCAGGATCCTTGAAGCAGCAGGGTGTTCTCTGAATTCAACCGCAGGGGCGGATCTGATCTTTTCTCTTAATCCTG